>SLMF01000270.1 GCA_007133715.1 Planctomycetaceae bacterium | reverse complement strand
TGGATTTCGAGTTCCCGCATATTTTGTGGGCGGGAGGTTTGGCCGTAGGGCCCGCGGAGGAAGTTTTCTTCGATCGAGGTGATCTGTCCGATGCGGCCCTCGTGGATCTCCTGCATGGTGGCCCGAATGGCCGGATGGAAGCGGCTCTGCAGCCCGGTCAGGATGCCGACATTCTTCTCCGTGGCCAGCTCCGTGGCCTGATTCACGACCTGGATTCCCAGCGGATCGATGGCGGGCGGTTTTTCGACGAACACGTGCTTGCCCGCCTCGATTCCGGCCAGCAAGTACATCGGATGGAACTTGGCCGCACAGGCGATCAGCACCACGTCGGCCGCGTCGATGACGTTCCGATAGGCCTCCATTCCGGTGAAGCAATGGTCGTCGTCGACCTGCATCTGGTCGGGTTTTTGGGACGCCAGGGCGTTGCGTCGTCCCTGGACGCGTTCCATAAACAGGTCGCTCATCGCCACCACGCGGACGCCGGGGTCGGCGTTCATGGCGTCCATAGCGGCACCGGCCCCGCGGCCGCCACAGCCGATCACTCCCACGCGAATCACGTCGCTGCCGGCGGCGTGTGCCGAGCGGCCGATTGAGAGACCGGCCAGGGTCGCGCCCAGGGCGGCCGTGTTCTGTGCAAACTGGCGACGCGTCAGACTCTCGTGTTCCAGCGGTTGCATCCTATTTCTCCTTTGTGGTTCGAATCGTGGACCCGGCGAGCATTCTCCCGAGCACCATGCAGGGGTATGAGTTCGAGGTATACCAGCGCGGATCTGGCGAGTCAACGGATTACGGTCTGCGAGTCTGAAAGGAAGGCTCGCCACGACCGGCTACGCGGAGCCTGCGATCCGGGAAAGCCTGCGGAGTGCAAAGCGAAGGGCCGGTCGTCGTGTCGAGATAGGGACCCGCCTGACTAACGCTTGATCAACGTGACACCGATGCCCGAACCCTCCATCAGCAGGAAGGTGGTCTCGAAATCGGGGTTCGTGGTGATCGCTTCCACATAGTCGGGATTCGGCGGCGGAGAACGCATGTTGTGTGCCAGGATCAGACCGCCCGGGCGGATCTTGGGAACCAGTTTCTCCAAGTAATCCGTGTAGCCCTCGGGATTGGCATCCAGGAACAGGATGTCGATCGGCTCGTCGATCCGGGTGACCGTTTCGTGCGCGTCCCCCACGACCACCGTGATCAGATCATCGACACCCGCCCGGCGGAAATTCTCTTCGGCAATCTGAGCCCGTTGCGGGTTGATCTCGTGCGTCGTCAGTTTGCCACCCGTCTTGCGGAGCGCCATGGCGAACCAGACCCCCGATTCGCCGGTCGAGGTACCGATTTCCACCACGTGCTGGGCGTTGGTCGCTTCGGTCAACAAGCGCAGCAGGCGTCCATCCTGCTCGGAGACATTCGCGTACCGCGGTCCCTTGCGCATTTCGGCCAGGACGTTTAGAAGCTTCTGCTCCTCCTCATCCTTGGCCTGCGGGGGATTATCGAAGGCCGTGGCCGGCCGCCGCGGCTGGAATTGGCCCCGCTGAGCCAACCCGGGCAGAACCGTCGTCGCGGCCAGGATCAAAACACAACCGGAAATCCAGAACCAGCGCATGATGCATCTCCTGATCGAAGTAACGAAAAACCATCGGTCACTCTCCGGCCGGGTTCACCATTCGAATTCGTCGAACCCGCTGGGAGGAATCGCCGTCCCGAACGTTTGCGGTGCGTTGATCGGCGGCCCCAAGCCCCCCTGATTCGCCAGCGTCCGGCAGTGTGCTTTGCAGGCGGCCGAAAGCCCCTCCAGATGATAACCGCCTTCCAGTAACGACACGACACGGCCGTCAGCAAATTGCTCGCCGACGTCCAACAGGATCTGGGTCAGTTCGGCGAAATCCTCGTCGGTCAGCAAAAAATGTCCCAACGGATCGCCGTGACGCGAATCGAAACCCGCCGAGATCAACACCAGCTCGGGCTTGAACCGCTGAGCGGCGGACACCAGTTCCTCGCCGAACGCCCCGAGAATCTCCGCGCGACCCGCCCCTGCGGGAAAAGGCCGATTGATCGTGGTCCCCAAACCCCGACCGCGACCCGTCTCGTCACTCGCTCCCGTCCCCGGATACCAGGGCCATTGATGGGTGCTGAAAAACAGCACCGAATCGTCCTCGTAAAAGGCCTCCTGCGTCCCGTTGCCGTGATGGACGTCCCAGTCGGCAATCAAGACTTTGCCGACCCCGTGACGCTGCTGGGCATAGCGCGCGGCCAAGGCGATATTATTGAAAACGCAGAACCCCATCCCCCGTGTCGGCGTCGCATGATGACCCGGAGGCCGGACAACGCAGAACGCGTTCTGCGCTCGCGATTCGAACAAGGCGTCGACCGCCGTAAACGCCGCGCCCGCCGAAAACAAGGCCGGTTTCCACGACCAACGGCACACGTTCGTGTCGCCCGTGCTCAAATATGCCCGCCCCGATTCAATATCGCGGCGGGCCGTCCGGATGTAGTCCTCGCGGTGCCCCCAAGCCAGTTCGGACTCCTCCGCCGCGCGAGGGGTCAGCCATAACAGATGACGGGATAGGTCCGTCTTCTTCAGGGCGTTCACCACCACTGTGTAACGCAACGAAGATTCCGGATGCCCCGTGCCCGTATCGTGATCCGCAAAAATCGGGGCCTGCACGACCGCCGTCGGCAACCCGTTTCGTCCCGCAGAAACCTCTCCAGCCATCATTCCGCCCGCTTGTGAAAAAACCGTTCGTGCGCCTCGCGGTGTTTTATAACATAAGCGGCACGAAATGGCATTGGTCCCAGCCCGCCCGCCGGGAAAGGAAACACGTCCGCACGGTTTCCCACCCCATCCCGCGAAACAGACGGAACCGTCCCAGGCGAGTTGGGTCAGTACAACGCGTCTGTGGGGGCATTCGCTTTCACTCGACGCGCGACCTCCGCCCGGATCCTGTGACGCAAGAACCACCGCCACACGCATCCGGAAGCGTTCCACAATTCGGCAAACTCCGCCTCCACCTGCCGACGGACCTCCGCCTTCAACGCCTTCCGCGCTCGGGCACAGCCGCCTACCACGAAATGGTCACGACCGCGCGTCCAGATCATCCGTCGTCCCCCTGTCCAAGCCTACGGTGCTTGTCCGTAACGAGCATCCCTTATTGTGGACTTCCCGCCACGCGATTGTCTACCCCACGCAGGACGGGAATCCCACCCGTCAGATGATGCGTAAACTGACCGCCCGGCGCGGGAACCTGAAGAGCCCCCCGAATTTCGCAAGCCCCCGCTCCCTTTCAGCGGAACCAGTGATCCGGCCGCCAGCTCGTCTGTTCTCGAACGCTCACTTCCGGGAACAACTGCTCGAGCGTCTCCTTGAGCATCGGCAGCGGTTCTCGGGTCAAGTAGGGGTCATCCAAGGGCCCCGTGGCATGAATTAAGAGCAGCTGCTGAGCGGCCTGCTGAAGGAGTGTCCCCACCAAGGGATGGTCCCAGTCGCGACGGCCAACCAGCGTGTAAAACTGGAGATTGATCTGCCGGTCCAAGCTCATCTCCCCGTGCCCCTTCAGACTGATCGCATCGCCGTGGAAGTTCAGTTGATCGAAATAGAGATGCTCGCCTTCCAAGCGGAAGTCGATATCGCCGCTGGTGAACGCGGTCCGATCGGGCTGTCGAATGCTCAGTAGTTTTAGCAGGGCCAGCATGAAGGGGACTTGGTAGATATCGGCTTCGTACAACCGGACCAGTCCGTCGCCGCGCCAGGTATGTCGGCCCTGGCCCGTTCCGGTCAGATGCACGAGCGCATTGGCTTGCCCGCGAACCCCTTGATTTTGCAATTCGAGTTCCTGGGCCAGCAACTGCAGATCGCCCCGTTCCAAACTGGCCCGCAGGCGGAAGGGCACATCGCCCTGGAAGTAGACCACCGCATCGGCCGCCAGTTGGCCACCGATCACGCGACCCACGATCGAGCGGGGCGCACCGGCCGCCACCTCCCGCTCGGCCTCGATCCCCAGCCGCACGCGATCGGGTTCGATCAGGAACGGACCGCGGATTTGAGTCAGTTGCAAATCGTGGGTGACCAGCGAATCGATGTTCAATTCGCCCCGACTGAAGAACTGGCCGCCCCGACTCTGCCCGACCAGGCGGATATCGCCGTGGATATTCTCCAGGAGGATGCCCCGGTCCAGACTGCCACCTTCGATATCCAAGGCGAAATCCCACCAGGCCCGAGTGGGGGACGGTCCTTCCACGCCGCGGAAAGTCAGCGCACCTTGCAGACTGAGATCGCCACGCAGATTCAAACCTCCGATGGCCGGGCCCAATCCGTCCGGCAACGCGGCCAGCAACTCGGGATTGAAACGCAGCCCTTCCGCCACCACCTGCGATAACTCGACCGTCCATCCGTCACCCGGGGCCGTCTGGCATACGCCATCCAATTGGATCGATGTCTGATCATGACGAGCGGATAATCCTTCGAGTTGGATCTGCCCATCACGATAGGTCACCACGCCCGTCACATCGTCCAGCCGGTAGGGAAACCAGCGGGGTCGCACGCTGATGCTGCGGCCTTCGTCGTAAGGCCGCTTCTTCCACTTCTGGGCTCGCACAAACACGGACAACTCCTGCTGGGCCGAAGTATACCGCAGCCGCACGTTCAAATGATCCAGGGCGCCGTGCGGTTGCAAAGTCGTCCAGACCTGCTGGGCAGCCGGGTTCAAGGCCTGCCGCAATTGCTCCTCCAGCGGAATGTCGGCAGCCACGAAATCCAGGACCAGCTCGTTGCTGCCGTCGTCCGCCACGGTCCAATGTCCCTCGCACTCGATATAGCCGCTGTCGTTCCGCCCGGACAATTGTTGGAATCGCCAGCCCTGATTGTCCCAGTACAGCGTGCCATGGATCATGGCCAGGGGATACGGAAAGCGGTCGTATTGCATCGTACAGTTGTGCAGATCGATACGTACCGAGTGCCGGGTTGGCCGCTGGGATTCCCGCCACTCGAACCGCCCCGAGACTGCCAGGGTGCCGCCCGGGTTCAACGCATGCACGACCGCCCGCGCACTCGGGTCCGACACCGCCACGGCATCCAGCAGCTTGTCGTCCAACGGGATCGGCCGGGGACAGGCGATCTCGACCCAACCGGTGGCCCGCTCGCCCGGATGACGCAGCCGCCCGCTGATCGTGACCCGCTGGCCGCCCGCCGTGGCCTGCAAATGCACCGCCAGGAGATCACGCTGGTAGGTGATCACCCCATGCGCCCGCTCCAGGCGGTATGGAAAACGATGGTACACAAACGACAGATCGTTGCATTCGATCCGCACCGTCGGGTCCCACTGCTGGCCATCAAAGGCCAATCGCAGCTGGACATCGACCCGACCGGCGGGAAAGAACTTTCGCCAAGTCCCCCGGTACTGCTCGGGCAAAAACTCGATGAACCGGCGGTTCAACTCCAAGTGGCGGGCGTGCAAACGCAGCAGCCTCGGCGGGTCCGAGCCCCAGCCCCGCTGCTCGAAGGCGCCCCGTATTTCCAGCTGACCGTTGCGAGCAAAAAATCGCTCGACACTCAGCCGCTCCCCGTTCCAATCGAAGCGGGCGGTCACATCGTACAGCCGATGCGGCAGGCGGGAATCGACGATCAGACCGTCCTCGAGCCTTCCCTGCACGGTCCAATCCCACCCTTGCAGTGCCAACCCTTCACCCGTCGCTTGAAAATCCAAGTGGGCTCGCCCGTGCAGCGAATCGATCGCTTCCCCCCAACCCCGCCAGGTTTCCGGCAACGCGGCATACGACGCCGGCTCCAGACGCAGCGCGGACACCGCCCCGGCCAGCGACCAGCGTCCGCCGTCCAGCGGTACTTGGGCCGAAAACTGCAGCTTCGTAAACGCGTCCCCGGTCGCGCGACCCCGAACCAGCCATCCCCGCGGCTCGAACCCGCCCCGGACGGAAGCCCCGTCCGGTGGAAACTGCGGCTCCAGATCCAAAGACACGTCACGCACTTCCCAAGCGACCTCCGAATTCGCTGTCAGCTGCAGGCGGGCTTCACGCACCTGGATCGGCGGCGGACGCTCGCCAAATCGAGGCAGCGGCCAAAGTCCCTCAAAATCCCAGTTCCCCGCGGCATCCTGCCGACCCCACACCCGCAAACCCCGCAGCAACAACCGCTCGGTCTCCGGCCATTCGCCCCGCAATAACATCTCTAACGACAGCGAATTCGTCACCAAGATCTCGTCGATCGCCACCCGCGGTTCCCGCTCCGGACGGCGACGCAACGAGACCCCTCGAATCTCCAGACCCCGACCCTCAACCAGACGGGCTTCACGAACCACCACCTCGAAACCCGGATAATGATCCGATAATCGCCGCTCCAGCTCGCGCCGGATCTCCGCACCCAGCCGCTCCTGAGCAAACGGCCAACTGGCCAGCGCCCCCAGCACCAGCAATACCAGCGTTACCAACACCCGGCGGAGAAACCGATGACTCCGCGCGTAAGAACTCACACCCGTGGCAGCCATCAGGTATCCCCCCCCACGGCTGGCTCTGCCCGGCAATTGGCCGCATTTCTCTGCCCCCGCCTCCGCTCCACTCCCTGCCACCAACCAGCCACGACTCCCGCAGCCAAGACGATCAACGCCAACATCGGCGGCTGGCGGTAACGGATCGAACCGACAAACACCATGTGCAGCACGCTGAAGTAGATCGCCGGCAGCAAGCACACCCCATACGGCCAACCGCGTACAGCGAAACGCCAGGAGCCCCACAGACCCAGAATCAGCAAGGGCGTATAGCTGACCAGGACCACCAATCCGAACCGCCAATGAGCCAGCGACGGTTCGTTCGGCCAGACACTCCAGATCCGCCACAACTTGACGCCCGCCAATCGCAGTGCTTGCCACGGATTTTCGGCCGCCCAAGCAACCGCCGCATCCCGCATCCGCCGATCGAGTCGCGTCTCGAAAGTCCCCTCCAATCGCTCACGCGGCACGCCCGCCTCCTCCGCCTGCAAGCGTTGGCGAAACTCGTCCACAAACCGCATGTCGCTGCCACCTGTCGCCTGCGGGCCCCAACCGTCATACAAACTCTCTCCCACCTGAAGAGTGGTAGGCACGAACGCGCCCGTCACCCGCCAGTTGCGGACCCACCAGGGAAGCATCGCCGAGGTCAAGCCCACGAGCAGGGCGACGGTCAGCCGAATCGCCCGCGACCGCTCGCCTCGCTGCAGCCCCATGGTTCCACAGGCGAAGGGGGTAAACAGCAGCCAACTGGCCCGCACCAAGGTCGCCGCCCCCCCGGTCAGGCCCGCTGCCAGCCCCAGCAGAAACTGCCGCCGCGGATCAATGGCTTTCCAAGCCAGCACCCAGAGGACCAATTGCCACACCATCAGAGGGGCGAAAACGGCTTCCGAAAGCACAAAGACACTCATCGCAATCCCGCCCGGATACAGCAACGCCGCGACGGCCGCCAACCAACCCGCCCGGCCGCCAAACAGTCGCCCGGCCAGCAGCCCGACGCCGGCCACCGCCAGCGTGCCCCACACCGCTCCAAGGAGACGCGCCGCCAACACAGGGGGGTTTTTTGTAAACATGAAGAGAGGAGCCAGTGACAGCGGGTAGCCCGGCATGCGAAACACCTGCCGATCCGGATTCATCGCATACGGCTCGCCCCGGGCCACGCAACCGGCCAAATGCCAGTAGCTCTCGCTGTCCGGGAATCCAAACCGCAGGTCGGGAGGCAACCGCTGCTGCCACCAGACGGCCGCCCCCAAGCGTACTGCCAGCGCGATTACCAGTAACGCCAGCAGTCGTTTCCCGTGTCCCGTCGGCATCATTGCTCGATCGCCTTTGGCCATCCGTTCGCGGGCACCGGTCCCGCGCCCGCCCACTGCCCGCACCACTCCTCAAGAAATTCGACAACGCGAGGGAATCGAGGCGCACCGCTCGCGCAGAAACAACGCGGGATACTAGGGCCATCGCGCGCTTCGGGTCAAGACCAACCTCCGAAAACCGTGGGCTCCCGGCTCCGAGCCCGCCACGCAAGCCCCTCGCCCCCTGGATTCGGCCGCCATTGTCCCTGCGACAGGTGACTTGAATTGGCTGTGCGAACACCCCCCGGAAATAACCGCTTCTCCCGCAATGGCAAACGGGGGCAAGTCGCCGTTCCCTGGCTGGCTCGATCCGGAAACCGGCCAGTTCACCGAATGCCTGCGGCTGCCCTCCGGCGGCGATACCAGCTACCCCGGACTCGTGTACCACGAGGGGCGGCTGTGAATGAACCACTACCCCAGCCACGAAGGGAAGAACAGTATCTATCTGGCCAAAATCCAGTTCGATTGAAGCGGTGGGACGCGGCGGATTCGCGGCAGCCTAGTGCCGCAAATCACAATTGACGTTACCTAACTCGATTCTCCCGGATGCCCCCGGCTTGCCCGGGGGAGGATTCACGCTCTTCGCTACCTCCGCCCGCTCCCCTTGTTTCTCTTGGGTGGCCCGGCTTGCCCAGGGGGCGTTTCACGCA
>SLMF01000671.1 GCA_007133715.1 Planctomycetaceae bacterium | reverse complement strand
GGCGCGCCAGCGACTGACCGAATTCCACCGCGAGGCCCGCCAGCTGCGACAGACACTTTACGAGTTGCGTCGCGAACTGGATCGGGAACTGCCCTCCGCCGCCACCGTCCAGCCGCCACCCAATGGAGCCCTTACCCAGGGCGTTGTCCTGGGCTGATTTGTTTGGACCCCTTCGGGGAGGGGGAACTGCGGTGTTTCAGGGGGGGCAGGGTTCAGGGTTCACCATGCACCGATGCACCGATCTCACTCATCTCGGTGTGGATGGCCTTTGGCCAACGGGATGAAATCGAGTACGAAGCACGAAGCACCTTGATCGTCTTCAGGATCGGACTGGCTTCCAGTTCATCCCGGGCAAAGAGCGGTTTGGTGGCGGCGATGCGCAGGGCGTATCCCCCGATGACAGGGGTCCGGATGGCGGGGTGACGACTGACTGATTGCTACTACTACGCAACGGATCGCCTGCCGGTTCGGCCCGTGGTCGAAAAATCGCGACAAAAATTCTCTCTTGGCCGCCAAGCTGCAGAATTCCAGAGAATTTTGACCGGTTCTGCGGGGAAGCCGATTCTTTCCCCTCATTCAAAGCCTTACATAGAAATATGTACAACGCAACCGGCTCGAGGCACGTTTCCCCGTGTCGAACGTCCAGCGTTTTTGGGGTACAATCTTAGACACCCCGCGGGAGCGTTTGAACCCGCCGAGTTCGTGGGCCTCGGAAGGCGACGGTTGTTGGCATGGCGATCATTCGAATCTTGAAGGGACCCATCTTTCAGCGGGAATTCGTGATGGTTCCCCAGGAGGGTTCCGCGTGCGAATTGCTGATCGGCCGCGATGCCGAGCACTGCCATTTGGTGATGCCACCGCGTTCGGTCAGCCGGATTCATGCCCGCATTTCGCGGGAGGGCGATTTCTACGTATTGCGGGATTTGAACAGCAAAGCGGGCACTTTGCTGAACGGCAGTCGCCTGAAGCCGAACGCGGATTACCAGCTGAAGCATTGCGACCTGATCCATATCTGCGACTACGTGCTGTCGTTCGTCAATCCCGAGCAGTCGACGGACAGCGGATCGTCGACCGACGTCTTGACGATGGTGGAGGAGGGGACCCCGGCGTACGTATCGGCTCTGGATTCCTCGGCCACGGCCCTGGCAGCGCGCACGGGTGCCAACGCCTCGGCGAAACTGGCTGCCTTGATGCAGTTAACTCAGGAGCTGCGGAACACGTTCGAGTTGGACCGCCTGTTGGCCAAGGTCTTGGACAGTCTGCTGGTGTTGTTTGCGGCCGCCGAGCGAAGCGTGATTGTTCTGAACAAGACGCAGAATGGAGGCGAGTCCTGGCAACGGGCCCGTTTGCGTCAGCCGGGCAAGCAGGCTCGGTTTGTGGTCAATCGGAGCATCATCGACCATGTACTGAAGACCCGCCATGCCTTGGCGCCCGCCAGTGGCGAGGTAATGTGTGTCCCTCTGATGGATCGGGACGAACGTCCGATGGGAATTCTGCAATTGGATGCCGCACCTGACGGCCCCCGCTTTAACACGCAGGATCTGGATCTCGCGTTGACCGTGGCTTGGCAGGTTTCGTTTGTGGTAGAGAACGCCTTGTTGCAGGAAGCGGCGATGCGTGCCCGGGCGTTGGAGACCGAGTTGGAAATCGCCCACGAAATCCAGGCCAAGCTGCTGCCGGCCAATCGGCCCGAGCTGCCGAGGTACGAGTTCTTCGATTACTACGAAGCAGCCAAGCAGGTAGGAGGCGACTATTTCGACTACCGAGACATGCCCGACGGACGTTTGGCGATCCTGTTGGGCGATGTTTCCGGCAAAGGCGTTCCCGCCGCACTGTTGATGGCCAAAGTCTCCACCGAACTGAGCGTCTTTCTGTCCAGTGGAATGGGACCGGTGGAAGCCGTCAGCACGGTCAACCGTCGCTTCGTGATCCGGAGCCCGTTTGGTTCCTTCATGACCCTGATTCTCGCGGTACTGGATCCCGTTCGCCACCATCTCACATTGGTTAATGCGGGTCACCTCAGACCCCTCTTAAAGAGAAATAATGAGGACATTATCGAAGTGGGAATCCAGCAATTCGGCCTGCCACTGGGGATTCTTCCGGAGGCGGAGTACCAAGAGACGGAACTGGAGCTGGAGCCGGGGGATGCCCTGCTGATGGTGACCGACGGCATCACTGAAGCCCACTATGATGGAGGCGGGCGTCTGTACGGTTCCCGGCGGTTACGCGAGCGTTACCGCTGTGCCCGCGGAACGGCGACCGAGATAGGTCGTTGGATTCTGGAGGGTATCCGGCTCTTTGTGGGGGACAATCCGCCGACCGACGACAAATGCTTGCTGTGTTTGCGGCGAAACGAGGAACGGGAGAGCAGCTAAACTGTTGGCGGGCCGATACGCAGGCACGGGGGATTCGAGCTTTTGGAGTACCTGGCGGCACCCTCGCGTGTTTTCCTCCAAAAGCAGCTCACACGGGGGGGTGTGCGTTGAGATTTGGGGGAAGGGACGGTAAACTGAGCGGTGTTGTCGCTCCGTCCGGTTGCCGCGCAGGAACCGCGGAGTGTGTTTTCTTCAATACGAGCAAAGGATAGAAGACGATGAGTGAACTCTGCGACTTTGGCTTGATCGGTTTGGCGGTGATGGGCGAGAACCTTGCCTTGAACGTAGAGAGCCGCGGCTACCGTGTGGCGGTGTTTAATCGCACGGTGGACAAGGTAGACACGTTCATGCAGGGCCGAGCGGCCGGGAAGGAGTTCGTCGGCTGCCACAGCATCGAAGAATTGGTACAGGCGCTGGAACGTCCGCGGAAAGTCATGCTGTTGGTCAAAGCCGGTGCGGCGGTCGACGCCTTCATCGACCAGCTGATTCCCTTGCTCGATCCGGGCGATGTCATCATTGACGGGGGCAACACCCATTTTACGGACACCGAGCGGCGGACGAAGTACGTGGAAGAAAAGGGCCTGCTGTTCATCGGCACCGGCGTATCCGGAGGCGAGGAGGGTGCCTTGAAGGGGCCCAGCATGATGCCGGGGGGCAGCCCGGATGCGTGGCCGCTGGTCAAGCCCATCTTTCAGGCCATTGCCGCCAAAGTGGGCCCGCAGAACGATATCCCCTGTTGCGAGTGGGTCGGGCCACGCGGTGCGGGCCATTACGTCAAAATGGTCCACAATGGCATCGAATACGGCGACATGCAGCTGATCTGCGAAGCCTATGCCATGCTGCAGGGGGTGTTGAACCTGAGCAATGACGAACTGTACGAAGTCTTTGCCGAATGGAACCGTGGCGAGCTGCAAAGCTATTTGATCGAGATTAGCCGCGATATTTTCAGTGTTCGCGATGGTGACGGCCATCTCGTCGACCGCATTCTGGACGTGGCGGGCGCGAAGGGGACCGGCAAGTGGATGAGCCAGTTGGCCTTGGATCTGGGGGTGCCCAGCACGCTGGTCACCGCAGCCGTCTACGCCCGTTGCCTGTCGGCGCAGAAAGAAGCCCGGGTGCGTGCCAGCAAGGTGCTGAGCGGGCCGGGGCAGGTGGATCTGCAGATCACCGACCGGGACGCGTTCATCGAGCAAGTGCGCCAAGCCCTCTACGCGTCCAAAATCACCAGCTACGCGCAAGGCTTTGTCCAATTGCAGGAAGCGGCCAAGGAACACCACTGGCCCCTGGATTATGGGGCGTGTGCCTTGCTCTGGCGAGGTGGTTGCATCATTCGGGCCCAATTCCTGGATCGCATCAAGGAAGCGTTTGACGATAACGCACACCTGGAGAATCTCCTGCTGCATCCTTATTTCAAGGATGCGGTTCAAAAAGCGCAGCCAGCGTGGCGTGAGATTGTGGTCACGGCCACACGAATGGGGATTCCGGTGCCCGCGTTCAGTACCGCCTTGGCTTACTACGACGGCTACCGCAGCGCGCGCCTGCCCGCCAACCTGTTGCAAGCCCAGCGAGACTACTTCGGGGCGCACACTTACCAGCGCACCGATCGGGAAGGCGTGTTCCACACGGAATGGCTGCAAGAGCGGCGTCAGCCCGAGGACTAACCCTCTCAACCGCAAAAGAGGGTAACTTGACAGAACTACCAGGGGGTAAATGACACGCGAAACGGGTGTTTGCCCTGTACCTGAAATATGAATTTTCGGCTTTCGCCTGAAAAAACACCCGCTATACGGTGGCAGGATAAGGGCGATTGCCGTAAAATACAGAGTACAGGGTTTGATAACATTCCCTAGGAAGGCTAATCCGCCTTTATTCGCGGAGAAGAGAAACCATGGCTCGTACGCAATCGAGACCCCCCTCGGACGATGCGATAGACCATCGACTTTCCGAGGTGCGCAGCAAGATGTCCCGGACTCCGAGCCCGCAGCATGTGTGCGACTTGATCGAGTCAATCCCCCTTCCGGTGGTGGTCATCCTTCCTGCCGAGAGAACTGTCATTGATGCCAATTCGGCGTTAGAAAATGCCTTCGGTTACAAGCTGCGCAAACTGGTGGGCCGAGATGCCGCCTGTCTATTCCCCCGGTTGGAGGATCGCAAGCGACTGAAGCAAGCGGCCGCCAGCGGCGGGATTCGTGGTCTGGAGGTACAGAGCCGGCATCGCCACGGGGCCACCATGTGGATTCGCGTCTGGCAGAAACGGGCCATCTGTCAGGGTAAAGAGTGCCTGCTGACGCTGCTGCTGGACGTGACGCAAGAGAAAGCGGAGCTTCTGCTGCAGAAGAAAGAGCAAGCTGCGCTGCGGGACCTGCTCAAGTTCAGCGATCAGGAACGCGAGCTGATCGCTTGCGATCTGCATGATGGTGTGGTCCAGGACATGACCGGGGCTGTGATGCATTTGGAAGCAGCTCGCCGATCGCTGGAGAAGGGCAGACCGCTCACTCCCGAGCATTTGCGAGAGGTCCAGCAGCTATTGCGGGAGGGAATCCGGGAAGCACGCCGCTTGATCGATGGTGTCCGTGCGCCCGACTTGGAGCAAGGCTTGGTGCTCGCGCTCGAGCAACTGGTCGCTCGCTTGGCCGACCAGAGAGGGATCGCGGTCAAATTTCGGCACCGGCTGGCCAAACCACGTTTGTCTTCGGCGGCGGAGAATGCGCTCTACCGGATGGTGCAGGAGTGTTTGAACAACATCTGGCGGCACAGCCAATCCGAGCGTGCCGAGGTGGAGTTGGTCCAGACCCCAACCGCCATCCGTTTGACGGTCCAGGACTGGGGCGTGGGATTCCATCCCGAGCAGGTCGATCAAAAACGCTTCGGGTTGATCAGCTTACGGCAGCGAGCCCAGCTGTTGGATGGCACGGTACTGATTCGCAGCGCACCGGGGCACGGCTGCACGATACGGATCACGGTACCCCTGAACAAGGCGATTCGTTAGAGATCCTCACAGAACTGTCCCATGTGGGTGGGGGTCTCCGAGACCGACGCGGTTTTGTTTGGGCCTCTTAGGCGAGCGGCGATCGGCCGGGCACCGTTATTCCGGCGGGGGTTTAGGATCGGTGGTCGCGGAGGGCTGCCCAACGGGCCCCCAGATAGGCTCCGGCAGCCAGACTCCCCACCAACAGCAGCGGCCACAGGAAGATCACCCAAGGGAGCGCATCGGGTGGCACCATCCGGAGGAACGGCAGGCTGACCAGCATCAGCAGCCCCATGGCGAGCAGCGCTCCCGCGACCAGTGCCAGCAAGCGGCCGTGCAGTTGGGCATGGTCCAAGTCATTGATTTCCACTTCGATCTGCAGATCGGCGGGCTCACGAGCGGGCGTTTCCAAACTGCGATATAGCTGGATAGCTTGACGCAGTAAGGGGATGAGCTTTTGCGAGGAGCGCCCGGAGCCACTACGCCAGAAGGCGATTTGCGTGCCGCAGCATTCGGCGTGCCAGCCGGGGGAGGCCGCGAATTGTTGTAACGTGTGCCAGCAGAAACGATCGCGGATCTCGGTTTCGTCTCGAACCGTGGGGCCCAGCGGTATCCCGGCATCGAACCCGGCCAATTCGGCGATCCGCCGCGTCAAGCCGAAGACCACGAAATACCGCCGATTGAAACGCTGTACGATCTTCCGGCGACGCCGAGGAGCCGTTTCCGCCCGGTCGGGCTTCCAACGGAATCGGAGTCCCGGACAGCCCAGCAGCAGCCACAACCACAGGGCAGGACCCCGCGGATGGATCTCGAAGACCGGCCAGGAACCGCTCGGGATCTCGATCAGCACCAGCGGTTGGCGACGGGAGCGTTGTCGGCCCGAAGCTTCCCGCGGCAGGGTCTCGAACACCCGGACCGCCACTCCCTCGATCCGGCCTGACCATTCTCCCGCCACCACCACTCGCTGGCGGAGCACCCGCAAAGGAGCCCGCGAACCATCCACGGCGGGTGTCTGAGGATGGTACTCGAGCCCCCACGCGTCGGCGAGTCGCTGGCCCTGCCGATCCTCGCCCGGCAACCAGCGGCCGCATCCCACCCACCGCCAGAGCATCCACCCCACGCTGACGAAGGCACAAAGGTATAGCAATACATGCAAGAAACCGGACACGATGTTCTGCCATTCCGAACCAAAAGGACGGCTTATTCCCGGATCACCGGCGGGTGCAGGATCCAGAGCAGGTTGTTGTACTGATCGGTCCAGACCGGGAAATCTGGCCAACGATTCACGTAGCGGGCGGCCTCGCGAATCGCACGCTGGTCGAGAAAACGGGAATTGCGAGTCATGAGCACCCAATCCGAGGGCGTTTTACGCAGGCCTTCCGATTCTGCCTGACGAATCAATACCGACTGGAGACCCGCATCATGGGCCAGCTCCAAAGCCACGGGAATCAGATTGACATAGCGGTTGCTGACGTGAAAGGCAAGCACGCCGTCGGGCACCATGTGCTGCAGATACGTCTGCAACGCCTCGCGTGTCAACAAATGCACGGGAATCGTGTCCCCGCTGAACGCATCCAACACGAGCACATCGAATTCCTGCGGTGTCTCGATTTCCAGCGACAGGCGCGCGTCGCCCAATACGGTTGGTTCGATGGTCGCCTGTGAATTCTGGAGGAATGTGAAGTGCCGCTCGCACATGTCGATCACGAGGGGATTGATCTCGTAAAACCGGTACGTGTCACCCGGCCGGCCGTAGGCGGCCACCGTACCGACCCCCAACCCCACGCCTCCGACCCGCAACGGCGCATCGGGTCGCAGGTGCAACAGGGTCAGCCCCACACCGCTGGTTTCCCCATAATATGTGGTGGGTGTGTGTTTCAGATCCTCCCGCAGCAGTTGATATCCATGCACGGTGTTGCCGTGGAACATAGCCAAGCCATGGTGTTCGGGGTCGTCGTCCGGTCCTGCAAAGCGTTCGCGGATCGAAACGACGCCGTAGAAGTTGCGTGCCCGCTCGATCCCCCGTTCGCGATCCCATCGATCGAATTGTCCTAGCAGCACGATCATCGTGGCCAGCAGGCCGGTAAGCAGTGCCGAGCTGCGGAGCAGCCGGGTTGTCCGTGCAAACCATTGCCAGCCGACTTCGTCCAGGAGAATCGCCACGGCGAGGAAGAAGCTGAGGACCATGGCCAGATTCAGTTCGACATAGGACGAGAAGAACAGGGGGCAGAGCAAGGCCACCAGCACCCCCCCCAGCGCGCCGCCCGCGGCCACACTCAGGTAGAAGGCGGTCAAGTGCCGCGCCGGGGGCTTGCGCCGCACCAGCTCGCCATGACACACCATGCAGATCAGGAACAGGCTGGCCAGGTACACACCGGTTTCAACCGCGATATGTCGCGTGTAATGGGCCCAGCGGAACGGCAGGCCCAACTCGCGGTAAAAGCGTTCCAAGTCGGTCGCCATCGGCAGGTAGCTGACCGCCAGCACTGCCAACGCCGCTGCCCAGGCAAAGCCTCGGCGATGGTACCACACGGCGCGATCGAAACAAATGATGAACGTCAGCAAATACAGACTGAGCGGGGCGACCCACAGAAAGGGCACCACGGCCAGATCTTGGCAGAGATGATTCGTCACCGCCATCAGGAGAATGCACGCCAGGGCGGGCCAAGCGAACCACGTCCCTCGCAAACGCCAGCTGAGCGTGCCGTTTCCCCCCGCCGACTTCTGTGCGGTCCGCCGACGCCTGGAAGCGACGCCAACCGGATCCTCCACCTCCGGCAGTTCGGGCAGCGGGCCCAGCTTCCACAAACGATAGGTCAACTGCCCGCAGCACAGCGCAAAGAGCACGAACAGAAACGACCACAGCATCCCTTGTGTTCGAGTTGTCAGGACAGGTTCGACCAAAAAGGGGTAGCTCAATAAGGCCCCCAGCGATCCGATGTTCGACAAGGCGTACAAGCGGTAGGGCGAGCGGTTCGGATACACGCGGGCAAACCAGAATTGCAGTGCCGGTGAAATCGCCGCCAGCAGAAAGTAGGGCAAGCCCACCGTCGCGGACAACAGCACCAGAATCCGCCACGTGGGAGACGTGCTGTCCGGCGGCCGCCACCAACCACTGGGGGTGATGGGCAGGGTCAGGCAAGCCAACAGC
>SLMF01000624.1 GCA_007133715.1 Planctomycetaceae bacterium | reverse complement strand
GCCCACCGTCGCCGGGACGGGGTGTTGGAGGTAATACCGGTGGGGGGTGGGACGACGTGGGCGATCGGGCTCGAGGGCCGCACGGCGGAGGTCGAGGCGTGGGACGAATCGGGTCGGTCTTTGGGTTCGGCCGAGACGCGATTCAGTCGCGGTCTGGTACACATCCTGCCGGTCGACCACGCGTTCCGTTATGTGCTGACCCCGGGTGCGGAGCCCGCCACGGTGCTGGCCAGCCGCCGCACCCACGCGGAGCCGGGCGAAACGGTGACGGTGGTCGGCCAGGAGGAGCACACCTTCGAGGTGCCTGAGGACGCGGAACCTGGCCAGATGATCTGGCGTTCGTTCGAAGACGCCTGGATCGACTTTCTCGTCACCGAAGCGGCGGATGAGGCCTAATTGGCCGATCACAGCAGCAGATCGAGGGTCGCCAGGATCAGCAGTCCCAGGCTGATGATCCAATTCACGTGGAAGAAGGCCAGATTGACGCGGCTGAGGTCATCCGGTCGAACGATGCGGTGTTCGTAGAGCAGCAGCATGGCGACGGCGGCGACGGCGGCCAGGTAGAGGGTTCCCAGCGTCAAGTGGGGCGAGGTGAAGGGGAGGAGAGCGAGGGCCAGCAGCATTCCGGCGTGGCAGGCGGCGGCCAGGCGAAGAGCGGCGGGCACACCCCAGCGGGCCGGTACGCTGTGCAGACAAGCTTGCCGATCGTGCGAGGCGTCTTGGCAGGCGTAGATCATATCGAACCCGGCCACCCAGAGGGCCACGCCGATGCCCAACACCAGGGCGGGCCAGGCATCGGCCGGGGCGTCCAGCAGATGTTGCCCGCGCAGGGCCACCCAGGCGCCCAGCGGGGCCAGCATCAGAGCGGTACCCAGCCAGAAATGGGCCAGCCAGGTGAAGCGTTTGGTATAGCTGTACGCGAAGAGGAACAGCAAGGCGGGAATCGACAGCAGCAGCGGCAGACGATTGGGCAGGAACAGCAGGGTCCCGGCGACGAAGCCTGCGGCGCCGAGGGCGGTGAACCCCGCCACGGTGGCCACGGTCAGGATGCCGGCGGGCAGATGCCGGCCGGCCGTACGAGGATTGGCGGCGTCCAGAAACCGATCGGCCAGCCGGTTGAAGGCCATGGCGGCACTGCGGCCGCAGACCATGCATACCAGGATGCCGAGCAGATGCCGCGGTTGGAAGTCGGGCGGCTGGCCGTTGGGCAGCGGCGTGGCCCACGCCATGACGGCGGCCAGCAAGGCGAAGGGCAGGGCGAACAGCGTGTGGCTGAAGCGGATCATCTCCAGGAGGTGTTTGACGGTCTTTCCGGCGGTCATGCGTCGACTCCCCAGCGTTCGATCAACCGGTTTTCCACGCCCAGTTGATCCAGGATCCGGGCGACGACAAAGTCCACCAGATCGCCCAGACACTGGACGCCATGATACCAGCCCGGCATGGCAGGCAGGATCACCGCACCGGCTTGCGAGGCCCGCAGCATATTTTCCAGATGGATTGTGGACAGGGGCGTTTCCCGAGGGACCAGCACCAATTTGCGACGTTCTTTCAGATGCACGTCCGCGGCGCGCTGGATCAGATTGTGGCTGCCACCGCTGGCCACGGCCGCCAAGGTACTGCCCGAACAGGGGCAGATGACCATGCCTTGGGTCAGGAACGAGCCGCTGGCAACGGGTGCCATGAAATCCGAGTTCGCATGGCAGATCACTGCCGGCTCGGGTTGGCCGTTCAAGCACTCGTACAAGCCTTCGCCGATCCGTTGGACCAGCCGCTGTACATCGGTCCGCGGCGTCGTGCCGCTGGCGGTGCTCAGCAGTTGCTCGACCCGTAGTTCGTCGGGTTCGACCGTCACGCCGAGTTCCTGTTGCATCACGACGGCGGCCGAGTTGCTGAGGATCAGCTGCACCTGGACGTGAGCGCGGAGCAGGCATTCGAGCAAGCGGAGGGCGTACAGCGAGCCGCTGGCGCCGGTGATTGCCAAGACAATAGGAGACTTCATTTCGTACCTACGTAGAGAGTCGCGATACCCCCAGTCAGTGCATGCATTTCCGCCTGGTTCAACCCCGCTTGGAGCAGGAGTTGGAGCAAGGCGTCGCCGGCAGCGAACTCGCGGACACTTTCGGGCAGATACCGGTAGGCATCGTGCGAGTTAGCCGCCAGCAGCTGGCCGATTCGCGGCAGGACATAGCGGAAATACAGGCCGTACAGGCCGCGCATGGGTTGGCGGCGCGGCACGGAAAACTCGAGAATGCCGACCCGGCCGCCCGGAGCGCACACCCGCACCATCTCCCGCAAGCCGGCTTGCGTATCGGCCACGTTCCGCAAGCCAAACGCGGCGGTCACCAGCTGGAAATGATTCGCGGCGAACGGCAACTGCTGGGTATCGGCCTGCAGGAAGGTCAGCTGGCTGCCGAATCCGGCCTGCAGCCGCTTCTGCTCGCCAACTTCCAGCATTTCGGGGCAGAAATCCGTACCGATCACCGGAACCCGTCCGCGAACCCGCCGGCAGAAAGCCAAGGCCATATCCCCCGTACCGGTGCATACATCCAGGATCGGCAACTCGTCGCCCGGGTTGAGGATGCGGACCGTACGCCACCGCCAGTAGCGATCGACGTTCAGCGACAACAGGTGGTTCATCCTGTCGTAGCGGGGTGCGATTTCCCCGAACATTTGCTGAATGCGCGGCTCACGTTTGTCGACGGGCATGGAGGAGCGGTTCCTGGCGAGCGGAAAAAAACACAGGTTCGCTATACCGCGCGCGGCTTGGTTTGTCCCTTCGTAGAGCGGAATTCATTCCGCTCCTGCGAAACGGATTGAAATCCGTTTTCGGCAAACCTGCCCGCGCGCTGTATATTTTAAGCGGCCGTTACAAAACCGCCAATACGGGTTAGTGCTTCTGGTTCCGTATTTCGTGGGCCATGTACCGTCAAGTGCGACTCGCGGCACTCGTATTCTTGGGGGTCGGCCGCTCAAGCCACTATTCTCTCCGAGCGTCGGTTCGCGGGTCCCTTTGGAGCGAGCGTTGAAGTAGTATAGGGCTCGAGGCCTTTTTTCTAAGAACGGGCTCGACAACTGGGCGATGCCACTTGCGGCGGCACCGTTTATCGATCAAGCTGGAGCATGGTATATTTATCCCACCTTCACCATCCTTCCGAGAACACCCACGGAGAACCATCATGAAGTACCCCACAATCCGAGCAACCGTTGTCACCGTACTAGTTTGTCTCGTCGTTGTATCCACGTTGCGAGGGGTACACGCGGAGGATTTACGGCGTCTGGCGTATCAGGATCCTGTCGAGGCGGGCATCGACTTTTTGATTCAGGGCGAATACACGGGCACGATTGTAGAGCCGTATGGCGGGCCCCAGTATGTCGGGCTTCAGATTGTGGCGCGAGGCGGCGGTGAATTCGAGGCGTTGTTTTTTCCTGGCGGGCTTCCGGGCGCGGGTGCGGACACGGAGCGGAGCGTATCGTTAGCGGGAGCGTTGGACGGCGAGGCAGCTTATCTCGAGGGAGAGGGCCGGGGCATTGTGGCCGACGGGTTTCAGGCCACGCTTTACGATTCGGCTGGAAACGAGTTGGGTCAGTTGGAGAAGACGCAGCGTGTGAGCCCCACTTTGGGGGCTCCTCCGCCGCCGGGAGCGATTGTGCTGTTTGACGGCCAGTCGACCGAGAATCTGAACAACGCCCGGGTCACCGAGGAGGGTTTGCTGGAGATGGGGCCCACCACGGCGATGCCGGTGGAAGACTTCTATCTGCACGTCGAATTCCGCTTGCCCTTTATGCCCTACGCACGGGGGCAGGGGCGGGGCAACAGCGGGATTTACATCCAGCGTCGGTATGAAGTTCAGATTCTGGATTCGTTCGGAATGGAACCCCTCTTCGACGGTTCGGGTTCGCTTTACCGTCAGCAGGCGGCGGACGTCAACGGGGCGTTGCCCCCGCTCAGCTGGCAGACGTTTGACATCTGGTTCCGTACACCCCGCTGGGACGACGAGGACAACAAGGTGGAGAATGCTCGGATCACGGTATTGATGAACGGCATTCCGATCCATGTGGACCGGGAAGTCATCGACAAGACGGGTGCAGGCCGTCCGGAGGGTCGGGAGCCGTTGCCGATTCTGTTCCAGGACCATCGTTGTCCGGTGCGTTTTCAGAATCTTTGGATTGTGATGGGGGAGGTTCCGCCGCCGATTTTGGCCCCCGCGGTGCCGGAGCGAGCC
This sequence comes from Planctomycetaceae bacterium, assembly GCA_007133715.1. Taxonomy (GTDB): domain Bacteria; phylum Planctomycetota; class Planctomycetia; order Pirellulales; family Pirellulaceae; genus SLMF01. The sequence continues at coordinate 4,290 of SLMF01000624.1, read as the reverse complement.
CGTCCGCGCCGCCCATGTTTCCCCATTTTGCGCCGTGTGATCCAGCGATTGCGGGCCTGCCGTTCGTAGTCGGAGCAAGGGTTGTATTGCGGGGAAAAATATCGGAAACTGTGCCTTCGCACCAACCCGCGTTGGGTCGTCCTGCAACACGCCGAGTGCTTCGGGCTCTCCTTGCCCTCAGCATGGGGGGCAGGCGATCGGGTACCAATTCAGAACTCTGAGATGGAGTAATACTTGATGTCGGAACAATCGAACCAACCCAATCCCGGAATCGAGGTCCCGGAGGCGGTGGTCCCTGCGGATGCCGCCTCGAAAGGGCTTCCCATGACCGCCAAATGGGATCCGGAGAAACTGGAACGGGAGATCCAAGACCTCCGCGAGCTGCAGGGAAAGCCGTTTTGTCCGCGGGCGGTCGGCTATATCCGGCGGACCGGGCCGGGGTTGCTGCAGAGTGCCATGACGCTGGGAGCCGGCAGTGCGACCGCTTCGGTGGTGGCCGGTGCCTCGTTCGGCTACAAACTGCTGTGGGTCCAACCGGTGGCCATGTTCTTGGGCGTGATGATGCTGGCCGCGCTCAGCAACATCGTGCTGACAAGGGGCGAACGCCCGTACCGCTCGTTTGGCCAGCAGATCAGCAAGCTGCTGGTGTTCTTGTGGGCCCTGGGCACGATCATGGCTTCGATCATTTGGCATTTCCCGCAATACGGCTTGGCCGCGGGCGCCGGGCGTGATTTGGGCGCGATGGCCGGGTTGGAATTAGCCTTCGCAGATGGCTCGTTCACATTCGCCGGCTACGTCGTCAGTTTCGCCATCGGCATCTTGATCTTGTGTATCAACACGATCGTGGTCTGGAGCTATGGCAGCAGTGCCCGCGGCATTCGGATGTACGAATGGTTCCTCCGCATCGTGATCGGCCTGATTGTGCTGATGTTTGCCATCGTGGTGGTGGGCAGCCTGGATCGGATCGAGTGGGGCGAACTGGGCAAGGGCTTTATCGGCTGGTACGGCATTCCGGGCTGGCAGAATCCGGAGAATGTGACCCTGGTGCTGGGCATGTTGGGTGCGGCCGTGGGGATCAACATGACGTTCCTGTATCCCTACTCGCTGCTGGCCAAGGGCTGGGGTTCGAATCACAAGACGCTGGCCCGCTGGGATTTGGGCATGTCGATGTTCCTGCCGTTCACGCTGGTGACCTCGCTGGTGATCATCGGCATGACGGTGACCGGGGTCTACACGGGCGAGGACATGGTGCAGCAGGCGATCACGCCGCTGACCGCCGCCCAATCGCTGCACGGGATTTTGGGCGAGCATTTGGGCCGGATGATCTTTAATCTGGGTCTGATCGCCATGACCTGTACCGCGATCAGCACGCACATGGTGGTTTGCGGCTTTACCCTGTGCGAGATGTTTGGTTTGGAGTACAGCAAGAACCGTTTCCGGTTGTTTGCGATGGCTCCGGCGATCGGACTGTTCGGCGTGGTGGCCCGGTTGCCGTTCTGGTTCCCGGTGGCGGCTTCGGCGATCTGCTTTGCGATGCTGCCGGTGGCCTATCTGATCTTCATCGTGTTGAACAACAAGCGGAGCTACATTGGCGACGCGGTGGGCGGGGGCGCGAAGCGTCTGGTTTTCAACTGCCTGCTGTTGCTGGCGTTGCTGGTGGCGACGATTGGTTCGGTGATTCAGATCAACAACCGCGTGGTCGTTCCGGTCGGCGGTATCATCGGCGATTACACCCGTGAGATGATTCGCGAGGAGACGGCGGAACCCATCGATGAACTGCGCAATGAAATCCGCGAGATGCGGGAAGAGCTCCGCCAGTTGTTGAATGGTCCGTCGGTCGGCGCACCTGTCGAGGACGACGCTGCGGTGGCGGATGACGCGGAAGCTGCTGCGGCGGAAGAGGAGGCAGCGGTGGCGGATGACGCGGATGACGCTGCGGCGGAAGAGGACGCTGCGGTGGCGGATGACGCGGAAGCTGCTGCGGCGGAAGAGGAGGCAGCGGCGGCGGATGACGCGGATGACGCTGCGGCCGAAGAGGAGGCAGCGGCGGCGGATGACGCTTAGTCTGCGCCGATGGCCACGGACGCGGCGGGGTATGGCGCCGTCGCGTTTCGGGGGTAGTTGAGAGGGCATTCGTGAGCGAGCGGGCGGTGCGGCCCGCCGCTCCTGCATGTCGGTCCTGTCGGTACCGCATCTGCCGAGCATCTTGGCGGAGCGGGGCGATTAGCAGCCCCGTCTCTTTTCTTGGAAGGAACTTGAACCATGAAGAAGAAGACCGTGCGTAGCGGCTTGGTCGGCGCTGGTTTCAGTGCGTCGTTCCACTACGAGGCGATTCAGAAGGTATACGGAACCAACGTCGAAGTGAGGGGCGTGTACGCCAAGGACGCGGAGATGGCTCGGGCCTACGCGGAGCAGCGGGGGATTCAGGCCTTCGAATCGCTGGATCAGTTGATCGACAACGTGGACGTGGTCCATGTCAACACGCCGCCCTACGCACACGAAGCGGTGGCGGTGGCGGCCTTGAATGCCGATCGGCATGTGATCTGCGAGAAACCGCTGACTGGTTATTTCGGCGACGGCTCTCCCGATTTCCATTGGTCCCGGGCGGACATGCAGGTGGCTTTGCAGGAAGCCTTGGCCAGCGTGGAACGGATGATGGCGGCCGAGCGGCGTTCTCAGGGCCGGCTGATGTATGCGGAGAATTGGGTCTATGCCCCGTCGATCCAGAAGGAGCGGGAGATTTTGGAGAAGACGGGCGGGCAGATCCTGTGGATTCACGGCGAGGAAGCGCACAGCGGCTCGCATTCGGTCGACTACGCCCACGCGGCCCGTTGCGGCGGGGGCGTGCTGATTGGCAAGGGCTGCCATCCGCTGACCGCCGCCTTGTACCTGAAACGTGTCGAGGGCCGGGCTCGCAATGGCCAGCCGATCCGGCCCAAAGCCGTGACCGCTCGCGGGCACGCGATCACCAAGATCCCCGGCTTCCGCGACGAAGGCCACATCCGCTGTGACTACTACGATATCGAAGACTTCAGCATGATCCATGTCGTGTTCGAAGACGATACGATCGCCACCGTGTTCGCGTCCGATATCGTGCTCGGCGGCATCCACAACTGGCTGGAAGTCTGTGCCAACAACCACCGGGCGGTGTGCAATATCAACCCCAACACGGCGATGCAGACGTACAATCCCCGCGAGGAGAATTTCCGGGACATCTACGTTTTGGAGAAAATCGGGACCAAACAGGGTTGGGCCAATACCAGTCCCGACGAGGATTGGTTCACCGGGTATCCGCAGGAGATCGAAGCCTTTTACCGATGTGCCGCTTACGGGGACGAGATTGAGAGCGAGATCAATCTGGCGGCCGACACGATTTCCACCATCTATTCCGCGTACCTTTCGTCCTCCCGCGAGGGGGCCGAGGTGCCGGTCAAGGCTTATGGTTGATATGACAAGCTATTCCGAGAATCTGGATCGTCTGGTCAACTTGGTGCGCGAGCGCCGTCGTGACCAGACGATGGTGGCGTTGATCATTGATTCGCCCTGGTTGCCCGGCTACGCGGGCGTCCGGAGTCTGGACTTTTATTTCGATCCGACCACCTGGCTGGAAGTTTGGCAGCGTGCGCATCACGATCTGCCTGGTGCGGTGTTCGTGCCGGGTGCGTGGATCGAGTTGGGCATGACTGCCGAGCCCAGCGGGTGGGGCGTACCGATTCAGTGGTCGAACCACCAGCCACCGGGGATCAACCACTATCCGGGCGGTCTGGAGGCGTTGGCGGCCGCGTCCGTGCCGGATCCGGAAGCCGACGGGCTGATGCCGGTGATCTTGAACCAATACGAGCGGATGCGGGGGCCGTTGACGGATCGGGGCATCGCCCCCCGCATGGCGGCCTGCCGGGGACCCTTGGCGGTCGCGGCACACCTGATCGGCGTCACGGAAGTGCTGATGGCCACCCAATTGCAGCCCGAGGTTTGCCAGCAGCTGTTTGACAAGACCACCGAGCTGTGCATCGCCTGGTTGCGGGCCCAGTTAGCACGGATGGAGCAACCGGTCGGGGTTCTGGTGCTGGACGATCTGGTCGGCATGATGGGACCGGACGATGCGCGGACGTTTGCCACGCCGTATTTGAAGCGGATTTTTGACGCCTTTCCCGACTTGATTCACTTTTTCCACAACGACACGCCCAATGATCGGGTGTTCCCCGAGCTGGCCAAGATCGGGATGGACGTCTTCAATTTCTCGCACCAGACCGATTTGGGGCAAGCTCGGCAGTTGCTGGGGCCCGAGAT
>SLMF01000008.1 GCA_007133715.1 Planctomycetaceae bacterium | reverse complement strand
GCGGTGGCAGTCTGAAGTTGCGGGCTCTGGACGGCCCGCACGGTTGTTTGGAAGCCCGTTTGCCGGTTGTTCACGGCCAGCAGAATTGAACTCGGCCTGTGCGGCTTGGCTGGCGGTGGGGTCGGCACGGGCGAGCTGGCCTGCCGGGGGGCGGGCGGTACGGGCACTTCAGAAATAAGGTCTCCGATGACTTGGGAACAACGTTGGCATCCCCTGCGTGAAGAATGGGTGATCATCGCGGCGCATCGCAACGACCGCCCCTGGATCGGCGAGACGGTGGGGGAGCAAGCTCCGTCACCGCCCGCGTATGACCCTTCCTGTCCCTTGTGTCCCGGGAACGTGCGGGTCAGTGGCTGTCACAATCCGCCCTATACGGGCGTGTTCGTATTCGACAACGACCATCCTTGCGTCGGGCCGCGGGCACCCGACCCCCCGCAGCCGGCGGCCAGCGTGTACCGCAGTCGCGCTGCCCAAGGGATCGCCCGGGTGGTCTGCTACAGTCCCCTGCATCATGCCACCTTGGCGGAGTTGCCGGTCGCTCAGATCCGACTGTTATTGGAAGCTTGGCAGCAGCAGTATCGCGAGCTGGCGGCCCGGCCAGAAGTCAAACACGTCCTGTGTTTCGAGAACAAGGGCGAAGTGGTGGGCGTCTCGAACCCGCATCCGCACTGCCAGATCTATGCGACGAACTTCGTGTTCAAGACGATCGCCATCGAAGTCGCGGCGGCGCGGCGGCATTGGCAAGCCCATCGCCGGGTGCTGTTCCAGGACATCGTGGCGGCGGAGCAGGCGGATGGGCGGCGGATTTTGGCCGAAAACGACACGGCCATCGCCTTCCTGCCGTATTTTGCTCGCTATGCCTACGAAACCTACGTAGCCCCCAAAGGTACCCACGCCAGCTTGGCCGAGCTGGCGGACGACGAGTTGGACGGTTTGGCCGCAGTTCTGAAAGACGTGCTGGTGCGTTTCGACAATCTGTGGCAAATACCCTTTCCCTATGTGATGGCGCTGCATCAAGCACCGACTGACGGGAGCGATGCGAGCGGTTTTCATTTTCATCTCCAGTTTCATCCGCCGCTCAGAAAACCGAATCTGCTGAAGTACCTGGCTGGCCCTGAAGTAGGGGGCGGCAGTTTTCTGAGCGATACGTCCCCGGAGGATAAAGCCCGGGAGTTGCAAGCCGTCTCGACCCTCCATTATCGAAGCGTCGAGCGGGTTCGCGGAACGCCCGGTTGAAAGGAAGCTCAGCATGCCCAGCAGCGACGACCAGCCTGTGGAGGTTCGCGCATTTGTCAGCCGTTTGGCGCAACTTTGCGGGGATCCCACGGCGGGCTTGAAAGATTTTTTGGTTCCCCATCGGCCCGTGTGGGTGTCCCGCGCGCCGGGCCGTTTGGATGTGATGGGGGGAATCGCCGATTATTCCGGGTCGTTGGTGTTGCAGCTGCCGATTGCCGAAGCGGCGATGGCGGCCCTGCAGACGGCGGAAGACGATCGCCTGCGGGTCGTCAGTTTACCGGAACGCGGCGAGGGTCCCGTTCGCCATTTCGAGATCGGCTTGGACGATCTCCGCGGCTTGGCGGATCAGTCTTACGAGGAGAGTTGCCGCTGGTTTCGCGAGCATGATCCGGACGCGTGGGCGGCCTATGTGGTGGGGACGCTTTTGGTTTTGGCTCGCCATCACGAGGTCCGCCTGGACCAGGGTTTGCGTTTGCTGATTCATTCGCGGGTACCGGAGGGCAAGGGAGTCAGTTCGTCGGCGGCTTTGGAGGTGGCGTCGATGCAGGCCCTGGCCCACCATTTTGGGATCGCGCTTTCCGGGGCTCAACTGGCGCATTTGTGCCAGGAGGTGGAGAACCGGATTGTGGGTGCCCCCTGTGGGATCATGGACCAGATGACTGCGGCGCTGGGCCAGCGCGACCACATGTTGGCCCTCTTGTGTCAACCGGCGGAGGTCTTAGGTTTTGTGCCCATCGCGGCCAACATCCGCTTTTGGGGGATCGATTCGGGCGTGCGGCATGCCGTTTCGGGTTCCGATTACACGTCGGTCCGCACGGGTGCCTTTATGGGATATCGGATGCTGGCGGAATGGGCCGGTTTGGAGGTGAGTGCGGAAGCGGTTCCGGGCCGTGTGCGGATTGTGGACCCGTTGTGGAGGGGCTATTTGGCCAATGTGACGCCGGCGGAATGGTCCCAGCGATTTGGGGACCGCTTGCCTGAAGAGATGGTGGGCGAGGAGTTTTTGGAGTTGTATCAGGGCACGACGGACCCGGTGACGCGTGTGGAGCCGGAGCGATGTTATGCGGTGGCGGCTCCGACGCAGCATCCGATTCACGAGCACGATCGGGTGCGTCGATTTTCCGCGTTGTTAGGAGGTCCGTTGAGCGCAGCGGCTTTGGAAGAGATGGGCGAATTGATGTACGGTTCCCACGTCAGCTATTCCGCTTGTGGGCTTGGTTCCCCCGAGACCGACTTGTTGGTACAAATGGTGCGAGTTGCCGGTCCGGCGTGTGGCGTGTACGGTGCCAAGATCACGGGCGGCGGCAGCGGAGGCACGGTGGTCGTGTTGGGCGCGGCCGATGCCGGGCCGGTCGTGGCCGACATTGCGCTGCGGTACGCGCACCGTTCGGGCCGGTCGGCACGCGTGTTCTCGGGCTCGTCCAGCGGGGCCTGCCATTTCGGGGCCCTGCGGGTGAATTTAACTTGAACGGCCGCCTCGGGCAGCAAGAGGTTCCGATGATGAGAAAGGGAAATCGATGACAGGGTTGGATTGGGCAGTTGTCGCCGCGTATTTCGGGCTCCTGCTGGTGCTCACCTGGTGGGTGATCCTGAAGAATAAGGACACGCCCGAGGACTATTTCCTGGCCGGGCGCAACCTGAGCTGGTGGGTGGTCGGGGCCTCGATCTTCTCCTCGAATATCGGCTCGGAACACCTGGTCGGTCTGGCCGGGTCGGGAGCTACCGATGGCGTGGCCATGGCACATTACGAACTGCACGCCTGGTGCCTGCTGGTGCTGGGCTGGGTGATGATCCCGTTCTACATCGGGTCCAAAGTCTTCACGATGCCCGAGTTTTTGGAGCGGCGATTTGATCCGGCCAGCCGTTGGGTGTTGTCCGTGATCTCGCTGGTGGCCTATGTGGTGACCAAGATTGCGGTGGGGATTTTTGCGGGCGGGATCGTGTTCTCCGTGCTGCTGCCCGAACTCCGCCTCGGGCCCCTGGACGCCTTTTGGATCGGTTCGATCCTGGTGATCGTGCTGACCGGCGCCTACACCGTGCTGGGCGGGTTGCGAGCGGTGGTCTTCGCCGATGCCTTGCAGACCGTGGTGCTGGTGGTCGGCTCGATTCTGGTCACCTACTACGGCCTGCAGGCGATCGGCGGCTGGGACGAACTGCGCCGGATCGCCGGCAGCGAAATGTTCAATCTCTGGAAGCCCCTGGTTCCTGAGGGCATGCAGGCGACGTGGGCCCCCGTGATCGAACCTGATCGGATGGCCTGGTATTTCAATGACAACTACCCCTGGCTGAGCATGCTGTTCTGCGCCCCGGTGATCGGGATGTGGTATTGGTGCACGGACCAGTACATTGTCCAGCGGGCCTTGGGCGCGCCGAATCAACGCGAGGCGCGTCGCGGGGCCATCTTTGCCGGAATGCTGAAACTGTTGCCCGTGTTCGTGTTCATCATCCCCGGGATGATCGCCTTTGCCCTGGCCAGCAGCGGGCAGTCTGCGAATCTGCAAGAGGCCATGATCGGGCCGGATGGCGAGGTGCTGCGGGACGAGGCCCAGCGGGCTTTCCCGCTGCTGGTGGCCACGATCCTGCCGCCAGGCATCCGGGGGTTGGTCGTGGCCGGGATGCTGGCCGCCCTGATGAGCTCCTTGTCCAGTACCTTCAATGCGTCCGCCACCCTGTTCACGATGGACTTCTACAGTAAACTGCATCCCAACGTCTCGCAGAAGCGGCTGGTCTGGATCGGCCGCCTGGCCACCACCGTCATGGTGCTGATCGGTTTGGCCTGGATCCCCGTGATCCAAGGCGGACGGGGCTTGTACGACTACCTGCAGGGGGTCCAAGCTTACCTGGCACCGCCGATCTTCGTGGTCTTCTTCCTGGGCGTGTTCTGGAAACGTTTGAACGCCCCCGGTTGCCTGGCGGCCTTGATCGTCGGATTCCTCATGGGACTGTTCCGGCTGGCTGTCGATACGCCGCCGCAGCTGATCGCAGGGTTCCAGTACACGCCCGATTCGTTCCTCTGGATCGTCAACAACATGTTCTTCCAGTACTACAGCATCCTGATCCTACTGGTCTGCGTGGTGGTGATGGTCGGGGTCAGCTATGCCACTGCGGCCCCGGATTACCAGCGGATCAGCGGCTTGACGTACGGAACAGCCACCGCGGCGGACCGTCTCGAGACGCGCAACAGCTGGAACGCCGTGGATGTGATCGCTTCGGTCGCGATCCTGGTGGCTATTTTGGCAGCTTACTTGTATTTTCGCGGATAACGGCAGCCCGGGCAGTCGTGTTGCTCGCCCGCGCCAGGCTCGACCCTGTGGCTGGCGTGGTTTATGATGCCGGAGTGGACGCTCGAAATCGCCGGGCAATGCCCTGGGAGCCATCGGTTCCCGGGGTGTCCGATGCGCGTCTTTCACGCGCCCTGCTCGTGGGTTGGGATTCGGTCCCGGGTCGGAGACCCAGCCTGCTTTGCTTGCGGCCACCGGCCGCGTCAAGGGAGCTGGACGTCGAATGTTATTTCTTCATGAAAGGGAGAGAAACCATGCGTGTGGGAATGTTGAGTGCGTTGATGTTGGTGTTGGTTGCGGTCGTACCGCTTGTGGCGGAAGAGGAACGGCCGTTGAACGTGCCGCCCGAGGGCTTTCGTGCCCTGTTCAACGGGCGCGATCTGACCGGTTGGAAGGCCGACCAGCGGATGGCCGAGCATTGGAAGGTCATCGATGGGGTGCTGGATTACCTTCCCCGAGCGGGTGATCTGTGGACAGAGGAATCTTTCGGCGATTTCACGCTGTTGACCGATTGGCGGCTGAAGACGGCCGAGGAACTGTACGGCACGGACACCGAGCCCGATGGGCGGCCCATCGCGTACTCGCCCGATTCGGGGATCTACCTCCGCGGTACTTCCAAGGCCCAAACCAATATCTGGGTGAATCCGCTGGGTTCGGGCGAGGTTTGGGGCTATCGGACCGACCGGAACATGCCGGAGGAAGTCCGGGAGGGTGTCACGCCGCGGGTCCATGCCGATCGGCCGGTGGGCGAGTGGAATCGCCAGAAGACGATCATGCGGGGGGATCGGTTGACCGTGGTCCTGAACGGGGAAACGGTGATCGAGAACGCGCAGCTGCCGGGGGTTCCGGAACGCGGCCCGATTGCCTTGCAGCATCATGGTCGCTTCAACGCGGAGACGGGGCGTTGGGAAGGCGGCCCGAGTTGTGTCCAGTTCCGCAACATTTTCATCCGATGTCACGATTCTGAGACGGAAGACTGATGATGGGTTTGCTTGTCTCCGCGGGCGGTACCGTCGGAATTCGAGGGCTGGGGTTGTGGCGTCCGGCAGGTTGGTTGTGCCTGGTGCTGGCCCTGGCGCTGGGTGCGAGCGTGCCGAGTGTTTGGGCTTTTGACCCGCCGGTTGATACGGCGGGTCCACTGACCGTGCGGATTGACGGCCCGTCGGAGGTGACGCAGGTCGAGGTGCCGGTGCCCTACACGGTGGTGCTGGAGAATCGCGGTTCGGACGCGGTGACGGGCCGAGTCGGGCTGGAGGTGATCGACGCTTGGCGAGTCCAGCCGGCGGGCGAGGTGGCGTTCCAGGTACCTGCGGGGGCGAGCGAATCGGTTGTGTTCGAGGTGAGGGCGGGCGAGGTCAGCTATGCGGCCTTGTATCCCGTGCATGCGCGGGTCGAGTTTTCGGTGGGCGACCGTTCTTGGACGGCGCTTCCGATTCGGATTGTCGACGCCGACGTACCGGGCCCCGCTGTTCCACCGCCGCCACGGCCCTGGCGTCCCTGGCCGTTGTCTGCGGACCGCGGCCTGGCGCTGTGGCAGCTGCCGCTGCATCGCAGCGTGCTGACGGTCTTCGAAGGCGAGTCGCGGGTGATGCCCGTTGGATGGACGGGTTCTGATCCGCAGACCCGGGGTTCGGTGCGATTTCAGCCGCAGCAGGAGTTGGCGGGTGACGTGCGGTCGGTGATCGCGATCCATCCGCCGTGGGCTCCGGGCCAGGCGGGAACCGCTTGGCTCGAATACCCGTTGCATTTGCCCGAGTCGGTTCCGCTCCGGCTGCGGACGGCGACGGCGGTGACGCCGCGTGGCAGGGGCGACGGGGTGACGTTTCGGGTCCGGGTGGCCCCGTGGGACGCGGCGGAGGGGGCGGCGGGCGAGGTGATTTTCGAGCGGCATTCGACGGCCCCTGTCTGGGAGGCGGCCGAAATCGAGCTGGACCGTTTCGCGGGGCAAGCGATCCGGTTGCAGTTCGAGTCCCACCCCGGCCCGGACCGGAACACGGCTTACGACCAATCGTATTGGGCCGAACCGGAGCTACTGGCGGGCCAGCCGCCCGCCGTGCCCGCTTTCCCGCCCGTCTCGCCCACAGACGCCCTCGCGCTGGAACGCTCGGAGGAATTAGGGACGATCGAGATCGGCGAGCAGACTTACGACGTGCGGGTCTGGCCGGGCGCGCGGGGCTTGTTGGATGCCTGTGTCGGGTTTCTCAACGGCGAACAGCAGCTGTTCTTTCGCGGTTTCCAAGTCCGCGTGTTGGGCCAGCGTGTGGACGATCCCCGCTCGGCGGTCGCCTGGCAAGAAATTCGGACGGAACCGGTCGCGGACGGTTTGCAGATCCGGCATGCTTTCCAGACGGTCGAAGGGGCGTTCGAGCTGGTGGGCCGCTTGTTCCTGGAACAGGGCGTGTTGCGAGCCCATTTCTGGCTGGACGCAGCCCCGCCCGACCAGCCTTGGTTTTCGCCGCACATCGAATTGCTGGCCGTCGACACGTTTTGCCAACCGGCGGAACGCATCTATGCCGGGCACGGCAACGTCCTCCAGCGGCCCGCCGCGTTTCGCTTGAACTTCGACGGCCACCGCCTGGCCACCTCCCATGTGGGCTTCGATTTCGACGGGGGGATCTCGCTGGTCCAGGCCAGTGACCTGCCGCCCAAGTCGTTGCAAGTGGATCCGGACCGGCGGCATTATTCGCTGCGGACGGCCCACAACGCTACCCTCAGCTTCATCCCGGCCGCGACCGTCTGGCAAGCCGCGCGACAATATCGGGAGACCGACCCGCGGGAAGCGGCGGGGGGCGTGGCACGCCTCGCCGGACGCTTCGTGTTCGATCTCTGGGGCGGACACTATCGCCAGTCGCGTGAAGAACTGGAACACGCCTTCCGCTACGGCTTGACCGACGCCCTGGTCATCTGGCACAACTGGCAACGCTGGGGCTACGATTACCGGCTGCCGGAAATCTATCCCCCCAACCCCCGCTGGGGAACCGAAGACGAATTGCGACAGCTGGTACAGACCTGCCGTGAGGCGGATGTGCTGTTCGCCTTGCACGATAACTACATCGACTACTACCCCGACGCCGCCGGGTTTTCGTATGAAAACAAAATCGCCTTTGCGGCCGACGGGCGACCGATCCGGGCTTGGTATAACCGTTATCGCCAAGCCCAATCCTATCGCTATCGTGCCGAGCGGGTCGCACCGATCCTGCAGGAGAACCTGCGGACCCTCGCCCGCCAGCTGCAGCCGGACGCGTACTTTATCGACGTCTGGTCCAGCATCCGCCCCTACGACTATTGGACCGCCGACGGGCAGTTCTACAATTCCGCCAGCACCCGCGACAGCTGGGCCGGCCACTTCGACTGGATCCGCCAGCTGTTGGGAAACGATGCCCCGCAGATCTCGGAAAGCGGCCACGATCAGCTGATCGGCTCGCTGGATGGTGCCACGACCAACCACCTGCGCGTCGGCCAGCCGGTTGAAGGTGAGTATGGCTGGAGCGTGTGGGATATCGACTGTGAAGATGCGCAACGCATCTGCTGGTTCGACTTCGCCTACCACGACCGGTTCATCCTGCACGGCGCCGGCTACTCGTCCCGCTACGCAGGCGGCTGGGAAGCGCGATTGCACGGCATCGACAGCGACGATTACCTCAGCACGGAAATCCTGACCGGACATCCGGGCATGGTCAATCGGCCTTTCGGCCGCGACGTGGTGCGCAAGTACTGGTTGACCCAGGACGCGATGCGGGCGCTGGCCCTGCGGACGATCGAGGATGTCGAGTTTGTCGATCAGGACCTGCACCGCCAGCGGATCCGCTGGTCGGGTGACGGGCAGGTATGGGTCAATCGTGGCGCGGCCGATTGGGACACGGGTACGGCCGTTTTGCCCGTCTACGGGTTCCTGGCCAAGATTCCCACCGCCGGCGGCCTGGTCCGGGCCTCGCTTGAACGTCGCGACGGTCTGATCGTGGAGACCGCTCTTTCGCCCGAACGGCTGTACGTCAACGGTCG
>SLMF01000296.1 GCA_007133715.1 Planctomycetaceae bacterium | reverse complement strand
TTCATGCGTGTCCCCTTTCCGGCTGCCAGAACGATGGCCAGGGGGCTGCTCATGGATGCGTTTCCTCGGGTTGACGGGGTTCGGAGTTGGGACAGGTTTTCAATCTTGCCACGAAGTGCCGCGAGCAACCAGGGGGGATGTGCCCGCTTTTTTTCTGGTTTGTGTGTCTGGACAAAGGCAAGCGGGCTGGTGTACACTTCGTTTTGCTGCGGATCTCGGGCGGAATGACGGGTCGTCGCCGCCGGGGTGCCGGGTAGTTTTCACGCCCTTTTAGAGGAGGAATAATGGTCAGGTTGATTGTGCGGGATAAGGAGTCGATTCAGGAGGCCGTGCGCCGCTTTCGGAAATTGGTGGAACGTAGCGGGATCAAGAAGGAAATGCGGCGGCGAGAGCACTACGAGAAACCCAGTGAAATCAAACGTCGGGCGCGATTGCGTGCCGAGCGGCGGTCCCGCCGCACCCGGTTGCTGGCTGGCAGCTGAGTCCGCAACCGTTTGACGGAATTGCTTTTTTCGTGATCAAGAGTGTCTGCGGGGGCGCAGCCGTGTGCTGGCATAGGCGCGGAGTGCGCGTTTGCAACCGAGCTGACCAGAAGCCCTCGAAGCGTCGGGCGCGAGGGTTTTCGTGCCCTGGTGGAGAGAATCGAGCAGACTTTCCCGACCCCGCCGTAACCTCGCCTGCCGTTGAAGTACCCGCCTCCAGGCATCCCGGGTTGAAAACCTGCCTAAAGTAGATTTAGGAGGACTCTCCTCTTCGGCTAGTGATGATCGCTGTGGCCGCCCCTGCAGGGGTGAACAATGGCCCTGCGATGCACTCCCCCACGATTGGTTCTGCGTATGATCTCGATTCAAAAAGGTTTGGACGTCCCGATCTCCGGAAAACCGGAGCCGCAGATCTGTGACGCGCCGGGCTGTTCCACCGTCGCCCTGGTCGGCAGCGACTATGTCGGTCTGAAGCTGGTTCTGCGAGTGCGCGAGGGCGAGCAGGTCGAACTGGGCCAACCGTTGTTCGATGACAAGCAGAAACCGGGGGTGACCTTCACCTCGCCCGCCGGGGGTACGGTCGAAGCGATTCATCGGGGCGCCAAGAGGCGTTTCCTGTCGCTGGTCATTCGGGTGGCGGAGCAGGAGTCGCAGCGGGAGTTTGATCTCCGCAGCCGGGAGGCACTGACCCCGGAAGGTGTACGTGAGGATCTATTGGTTTCCGGCTTGTGGACCGCCTTGCGTACGCGTCCGTTCAGCAAGGTGCCGGCGGCGGATGCCGAACCGCGAGCGATTTTCGTGACGGCGATGGACACCGAACCGCTGGCCGCGGACCCTGCCCTGATTCTGGCCGAGGCCCCGGAGGAGTTCGCCTTCGGTTTGCGGGCGTTGACGTGCCTGACGTCGGGGCCCGTGTTTGTTTGTCACCGGGCGGGCAGTTCGGTACCGGGCGAGGGGGTCGAGGGCGTTCGTTTCGAGCAATTTGCGGGCCCGCATCCGGCAGGTCTGGTCGGCACGCACATCCATTTCCTGGCTCCGGTGGATGCCGAACGCGTGGTGTGGCACTTGGACAGTCAAGACGTCTTGGCGATGGGGCGTTTTTTGCGATCCGGCCGTCTGGACGTGGGGCGGGTGATCGGTTTGGGCGGCCCTTCCGTGACGCATCCGCGGTTGATGCGGACCCGGATCGGGGCCGACTTGTCGGAATTGGTGGCGGACGAATTACAGCCGGGCGCGCAGCGGGTGATTTCCGGTTCGGTGCTCTCGGGTCGGACTGCGGAACCTCCTGTCCCTTATTTGGGGCGTTTTCATCGTCAGGTCGCGGTCTTGCCGGAAGCCGCGCCACGCGAGTTTCTGGGCTGGTTGGTTCCGGGGCTGGATCGGTTTTCCGCCACGCGGACCTTTGCCCGTGCGTGGTGGCCCACCCGGCGGCCACCCCGTTTTACGACCAGTCTGGGCGGCAGTCGTCGAGCCATGGTCCCGATGGGGATTTACGAGCGGGTTGTGCCGCTGGACCTGCTGCCGACCCAACTGTTGCGGGCGTTGATCGTCGGCGACACGGACCAGGCGCAGGATTTGGGCTGCTTGGAATTGGACGAGGAGGATTTGGCCCTGTGCACCTTCGTCTGTCCCAGTAAATATGAATATGGACGCTTCTTGCGTGAGAACCTGACCAAGCTCGAGATCGAGGGCTGACGAGGACACCATGCTGCGACGCCTTTTGGATGGCATCCGTCCGACATTCGAATCCGGCGGCCGGTTGAGCAGGCTGTACCCGTTGTACGAAGCGTTCGACACGTTTCTGTATACGCCGGGCGAGCGGACGCAGAACGGGCCGCACATTCGGGATCCGCTGGACTTGAAGCGGATGATGTCGCTGGTGGTTGTGGCGTTGATCCCCTGTTTTTTCATGGCGTTTTGGAACACGGGTTATCAGGCGAATCTGGCCTTGCAAGCTGCGGGCGAGGGCGCGGCCGCGGGTTGGCGTGGGGAGTTGCTGGCGGCGATGGGTGCCGGTTATTCGCCCAACTGGTGGAATAATCTGCTGCACGGCGCCGTGTACTTCGTGCCCGTGTATGCGGTCACGGTGGTGGTCGGCGGGGCGTGGGAGGTCCTGTTCGCGCTCGTACGGCGGCATGACGTGAACGAAGGTTTCCTGGTGACCAGTGCCCTGTACCCGTTGATCCTGCCGCCCACGATCCCGTTGTGGCAAGTGGCGTTGGGGATCAGTTTCGGGGTGGTGATCGGGAAAGAGGTGTTTGGCGGGACGGGCAAGAATTTCCTGAATCCGGCGTTGACCGCGCGGGCCTACGTGTTCTTCGCGTACCCGGCACAGCTGACCGGCGACCGGATCTGGATCGCCGTGGATGGGGTCAGCCAGGCGACGCCGTTGGGCGCGATGGCGGCCGCCGAACCGGCCTCCGGTGTGACGGTGATGGGCTATTCCTGGTGGCAGGCGTTCCTGGGCACCATCCCCGGCTCGATGGGCGAGACCTCGACCCTGGCCTGCCTGCTGGGCGCGGTGCTGCTGATTGCCACCGGGATCGGCTCCTGGCGGATCATGAGCGGGATGACGCTGGGCGCGCTGGGCATGGCGACCCTGCTGTTCCTGGTGGGCAGTCCGAGCAATCCGATGTTCCAGTTGTCGCCGTGGTGGCATCTGGTGCTGGGCGGATTCGCCTTCGGGGTGGTCTTCATGGCCACGGACCCCGTCTCCGCCACGATGACCGAGACCGGCAAGTGGGTCTTCGGGGTCCTGATCGGGGTCCTGACGATCCTGATCCGCGTGATCAATCCGGGTTTTCCGGAGGGCGTGATGCTGGCCATTTTGTTTGGCAATGTGTTCGCCCCGACGATCGACTATTTCGTGGTGCAGGCCCACGTGAAGAGGAGGCAGGCTCGCTATGCGGCGTGATTCGATCTCCAATACGTTCCTGGTCGCCATCTGCTTGTGCGTGGTCTGTTCGATCATCGTGTCCACGGCGGCCGTGATGCTGCAGCCGATTCAGGAGCGGAATCGGGTGCGTTACCGTCGGCGGAACATCTTGATCGCCGCGGGCTTGTACGACCCCGACGTGCCCTTGGAGGAGAGTTTCGCTCGGATCCAGACGCGGCTGGTCGATCTGGAGACGGGCCAGTTCGTGGACGAACACGAGCGGATCGATCCGCTCACCTACGACCCGCAGCGTGCCGCCCGGGATCCGGCCTTGAGCGTCGAAGTGCCCGGCCGGTTGGAGGAGTTCCCGTTTGAACGACGCGAGCGTTATGTGCTGGTCCATCTGGTCGAAGGCGATCAGGGTTGGGAGCAGATCATCCTGCCGGTGTACAATCGGGGGCTGTGGTCCACGATGTATGCCTTCCTGGCTCTGGATGCCGATCTGCTGACCGTGCGGGGGATCACGTTTTACGAGCAGGAAGAGACGCCGGGGCTGGGCGGTGAGGTGGAGAATCCGAACTGGCAGGCCCGGTGGGTGGGCAAGAAAGTGTATGACGAGGAGGGGAATGTCGCGTTGCGCGTCCTGCGGGGGGAAGCCGACCCGGACGCCCCGCACCAGATCGACGGACTGGCAGGCGCTACGATCACCGCTCGAGGCGTCTCGGGCATGGTCAAATTCTGGATGGGCGAACACGGATTCGGGCCCTTCCTCGAACGCTTGGCTGAAGAACACGCGGACGAACTGGCTGCCGAACCTGCCCGCGTGGCCTGGCAGCCCGCCCGTTCGCGCCGACCATAAACTTGCAGGAGAAAGCCATGCCGGTACTCAAAGCGCGGCAAGCCCTGTTGGACCCGATCTTCAACAACAATCCGATCGCCCTGCAGATCCTGGGAATCTGTTCCGCCCTGGCGGTGACCGTCCAATTCGAGACGGCCCTGGTGATGTCGATCGCGGTGGTGCTGGTCACCGCTTTTTCCAGTGCTTCGGTCAGCCTGATCCGCACGCGGATCCCCACCAATATCCGGATCATCGTGCAGATGACGATCATCGCTTCGCTGGTCATCCTGGTGGATCAGTTCCTGCGAGCTTATTTGTTCGAAGTCAGCCGCCAGCTGTCGGTGTTTGTGGGGCTGATCATCACCAATTGCATCGTGATGGGGCGTGCCGAAGGCTTTGCCATGAAGAACAATGTCTGGCTGAGCTTCCTGGATGGCGTGGGCAACGGGCTGGGCTACGCCTTCATCCTGCTGGTGGTGGCCTTTTTTCGCGAACTGCTGGGCTCCGGGTCGCTGTACGGATACCAGCTGTTGGCCTTGGCGGGCAGCGAAGGCGGCTGGTACGTGCGCAACGGGCTGATGCTGCTGCCGCCCAGCGCCTTCTTCCTGATCGGTATGATCATCTGGGCGATTCGGACCTGGAAGCCCGAGCAAGTGGAGGAATCTTGAGATGCTGGAGCATTACCTGAGTCTGTTCCTGACGGCCGTGTTTGTCGAAAACCTGGCGCTGGCCTTCTTCTTGGGCATGTGCACCTTTCTGGCCGTGTCCAAGACGGTCAAGACGGCTCTGGGCTTGGGCTTGGCGGTGACGGTGATCCAGACGATCACGATTCCGGCCAACCACTTGTTGCACACCTATTTCCTCCAGCCCGGGGCGATGGTCTGGATCGATCCGTCCTATGCCGATGTGGATCTGTCCTTCCTGGGGTTGATCTGTTATATCGGGGTGATCGCGGCCATGGTTCAGATTCTGGAGATGACGCTGGACCGTTATTTCCCTCCGCTGTACGCCACCTTGGGGATCTTCCTGCCGTTGATCACCGTCAATTGTGCGATTCTGGGCGGATCGCTGTTCATGGTGGAACGGGGCTACAGCCACAGCGAGAGCATTGTTTTCGGGTTTGGAACCGGTTTCGGTTGGGCCTTGGCCCTGGTGGGGCTGGCCGGTATCCGCGAGAAACTGAAGTACAGTGACGTGCCGCCCGGACTGCGGGGGCTGGGGATCACCTTCATCATCGTGGGGCTGATGTCGCTGGCCTTCATGTCGTTCGCCGGGATTCAGTTGTAAAGCGTGCCGGGTCGTGTTATGAGTGGTTGTTTGGACGGGGTGGACAAGCCGAACCATGTTTGAAATTTTGCTTGGCGTAACGATGTTCACCACCGTCGTCGTGGCGCTGGTCATCCTGATCCTGGTGGCGCGTTCTCAGCTGGTTCCCCGGGGCCAGGTGACGTTGCGGGTGAACGATCAGAAGGACTTGCAGGTGCCGGCGGGCGGCAAGCTGCTGAACGTGTTGGCGGACCAGGAGGTTTTCGTGGCTTCCGCCTGCGGTGGTGGCGGCACGTGTGCGTTGTGCAAGGTCAAGGTGCTGGAGGGAGGGGGCGAGATCCTGCCGACCGAATTGACGCACATCACCAAGCGGGAAGCGCGGCAAGGACTGCGCCTGTCCTGCCAGGTGTCGGTGAAACAGGACATGAAAATCGAGGTGCCCGCCGAGGCGCTCGAAACGCGGCAGTGGGTTTGCCGTGTCCGCTCGAATCAGAATGTCGCCACGTTCATCAAGGAACTGGTGCTGGAGCTGCCGCCGGGAGAGGATGTGAATTTCACGCCCGGGGGCTATATTCAAATCAACGTCCCCCCGCACGTCGTCCACTTCCGCGATTTCCAGGTCGAACCCGAGTATCGCGACGAGTGGGATCAGTACGATTTGTGGCGTTACACCTCGCACGTCGAGGAAACGGTGGTGCGTGCCTACTCGATGGCGAACTATCCGGGAGAGAAGGGCCGGATCATGCTGAACGTGCGGATTGCGACCCCGCCTGACAACGCGCCCCCGAACACCCCGCCCGGCCAGGCTTCGTCCTATATCTTCGGTTTGCAGCCGGATGACGAAGTGATCATCTCCGGGCCCTACGGAGATTTCTTCATCAAGGACACCGATGCGGAAATGGTCTACATCGGGGGCGGCGCCGGTATGGCTCCCTTGCGAAGCCATATCTTCGAACTGTTCAAAAACCGTCGCACGCAGCGCAAAGTCTCCTACTGGTACGGCGGGCGGAGTTTGCGGGAACTGTTCTACGTCGAGGATTTCCAAGCGATCGAGCGGGAATTCCCCAATTTCCAGTTCCACATCGCCCTCTCCGAACCGCGCGAGCAGGACCATTGGACCGGCTTGACCGGCTTTATCCACCGGGCGCTGCATGACCAGTACCTGAAGGAGCACCCGGCGCCGGAGGACATCGAGTACTACATTTGCGGTCCGCCCAAGATGAACGAAGCGGTCTTTCAACTGCTGGACGATCTGGGCGTCGAGGACGAGAATATCGCTTTTGATGACTTCGGCGGCTGAATCTCCGGAACCACGCGGCTCGGCGGTAACCTCCGCCGTGCATCCGCGTGGGAGCAAACGAGCCTGGTTCCGCGTGGCACTGGTGCTGGCGGCCCTGGTGGCGGTGGCCGTGCTGCGTCCCGGGGAGAAACCCCGGGCCGTGGAACTGCAGGGCTTTACCATGGGAACGCACTATACGATCCGCGTCTCCCAATTGCCGCTCGGGATGGCACGCGACGAGCTTCAGCTGCGAATCGACGAGCGGTTGAGTCGGGTCAACCGGCAGATGTCGACCTATCTGCCCGATTCCGAGCTTTCCCAGTTCAATCGCTGGGAGGGTACCGATTGGTTTCCGGTATCGTCCGCCACGGCTCGCGTGGTGGCTGCGGCCCAGGCGATCAGTCGGCAGACGGAGGGCGCGTTTGATGTGACCGTGGGGCCGCTGGTAAATCTCTGGAGTTTTGGCCCCGAAGCTCGCCCGGATTCGCCGCCCAGCCCGCAAGAAATCGAACAGGCGCGCGCCCGCGTCGATTACCGTCAACTGGAAGTGCGACAGGACCCGCCCGCCCTGAAAAAACAGGACCCGGCCCTCTACGTCGATCTGGCGGCCATCGCCAAAGGATATGCGGTCGACGTCCTGGTCGATTTGCTGGGAAACCTGGGGATCTCGGGGGTCCTGGTGGAAATCGGGGGCGATCTGGCCACCCGCGGGACACGGGCCGATGGCACTCCCTGGCGAATCGGTATCGAACGGCCCCTCACCTGGGGACATGCGATTCAACGCGTGATTGTCCTCTCCGACCAGGCGCTGGCCACTTCCGGGGATTATCGCAACTTCTTCGAATGGGAGGGACGCCGCTACTCCCACCAAATCGATCCACGCAGCGGGCGGCCGGTCGAACACGACTTGGCCTCCGTATCGGTGCTCGCGGCCAACTGCATGCTGGCCGACGCCTGGGCCACCGCCCTGATGGTCGTCGGGCCGGAACAGGCAGAACGCCTGGCCGTCGAGCATGACCTGCAAGTGCTGCTGATCCTCAGAACGGAAGACGGCTTCCAGGAACGAGGAGTGGGTGGATTCGAACCATCAGCCCGCCCTGTCCGCTGACAGCAACACGCGATATGGAGCCTCTGGCTCGTGCCGCAAATCACAATTGATAGGCCACCAAGACCGGAAGTTGCTTACTGAGTCCCCCCGTAGGTTGGGCACTCCTGCCCGACGATCCCCATGGTTGATCCGCAGTGAGGGATTCGTGATAAAGCACTGTCATGGGGGATTTTCGAAAACTGGTGACGCGCGCACGTCGAGCGCACCTACCATAAGGGTATTTTTTTGGGTGCTCGTTGTCCAGCGACTGGTCGACTCGGAACGAGCCCTGGTGCAGCCCCTGTTTACGCCGAATGTTCTGTTCGGGGTGAGCGGGTTTCGTGAGGGGGTTGCCTGGTCGCACGTTCGCGGAGCGAATCCACGGCGGCGTAGGCCACGGGGATGACGATCAGGGTCAGCAGCAAGGAGAGTGTCAGGCCGCCGATGACGACCACCGCCACCGCCCGGCGTTCTTCGGCTCCGGGTCCGCTGCCCAAGACCAGAGGCAGCATCCCGGCGACCAAGGTCAAGTTGGTCATCAAGATGGGCCGCAGGCGGTCGCGATTGGCGGTCAGGATGGCCTCGTTCAGCGGCCGGCCGGCGGCACGCAGCTGGCTGGTGTGATCGATCTGCATCACGGCCTGTTTCATGGCCACCCCGAACAGCACCAGCAGTCCCAGGGCCGAGTACAGATTCAGGGTCTGCTCGCCCAACCACAGGGTCAGGAGGGCGAAGGGCACGGTCAGGGGCACGGCCAGCAGCACGA
>SLMF01000182.1 GCA_007133715.1 Planctomycetaceae bacterium | reverse complement strand
GCATCGTGGGCGGGGGTGATCTTCACGCACCCGCTGCCCATTTCGGGTTTCGCCCACTCGTCGGCGACCAGGGGGATCACTCGGTCGACCAGGGGCAGTCGCAGTTGGCGGCCCGCCCGCGCCATCTCGCGGAGCCGGATCAGACCGGGCAGCATGGTCTCCCGCCGCTGCTGGATCGCTTCCAACTGCAGCCGGCTCTCCGGGTGTTCGCGTGCGGGAGCTTTGTCCATTTTGTCACGCAGCACGGCAGCCGCCCGGTCCAAGGCGCCCGCCGGATCGGGGTGGACCGCCACCGCCGTATCGCCCAGCATCGTTTCGGGTCGCGTGGTGGCGATGGTCACATACTCCGGCTCGCCCGGTTGCGGATCGATCACCGGGTAACGGAAATGCCAGAAATGCCCGGGCACCTCCTCGTGAAACACCTCGTCGTCGCTGACCGCCGTCTGCAAGAACGGATCCCAGTTCACGAGCCGTTTGCCGCGGTAGATCCGACCTTGACGAAAAAGGTCGAAGAACGTCCGCCGCACGGCGCGGGCACAGGTCGCATCGAGCGTAAAACGGGTTCGCTCCCAGTCACAGCTGCAGCCCAGCTGTTTCAGCTGGCGAAGGATCCGGGCTTCGTATTCGTCCTTCCAACTCCAAATGCGGCGGACCAGCTCCTCGCGACCCAAGTCATGCCGACTCTTGTCCTCCTCTTCCTTCAACCGCCGTTCGACCACCGCCTGGGTGGCGATCCCTGCGTGGTCCGTTCCGGGCATCCACAGCGTGGAAAACCCCTGCATACGCTTCATGCGGATCAAGACGTCTTGCAACGTATTGTTGAGTGCGTGCCCCAGGTGCAGTGCGCCGGTTACATTGGGAGGAGGAATCACGATGCAGTAGGAAGCCTGCTGCGGGTCGGGGGCGGCCCGAAAACAGCCCTGCTGTTCCCACTCCTGATAGATGCGGGGGCAGGCCTGCGCGTGGTCGAAACGATTGGGCAGGGAATCGACGGAGAAGTTGGGTGAGATCGCTGGATCCATCGTGTAAGGCTCGCCTTGGTTCGAGTAAGAAACGTGGCAGGGGGGGCCGCCGGCGCGTTTTCGAGTTCCGGGGTTATCTGGCCGGGATGCTGTCCTTATAGAGTTTGTATTCGACTGCGTCGACCAGGGCCCGCCAGCTGGCTTCGATGATGTTCTCGCTGACGCCGACGGTGCCCCAGACATCGTGTTCGTCGCGGCTTTCGATGAACACACGGATCCGGGCGGCGGTGCCCGCTTCGGAGTTCACCACACGGACTTTGTAGTCGACCAGTTTCATGTGATTCAAGCTGTCGTAGGTGCCGTTCAGCGCCTTTCGCAAGGCGGCGTCCAGTGCATTGACGGGCCCATCGCCCTCGGCGACTTCGTGGCGGGTCTCGCCCCCCACATGCAACTTGATCGTGGCTTCGGTGATCACCTCACGGCCCGGGTCCGCCGCCACCTCGACGTGATATTTGACCAACTCGAAATGCGGGACGAAACCACCGGCGCAGCGGCGGACCAGCAGATCAAAGGACGCCTCGGCCGCCTCGAATTGGTAGCCGCGGTGTTCCAACGCCACGACCTCTTGGAGGATTCTTTCCTGCAGCTGGGTATCCTCCTGCAGCTGATGCTTGACAGTCAACGCGGCGATGTTGGAGCGTCCGGAGAGTTCGCTGATCAAGATCCGCCGTTCGTTACCCACCCGCGAGGGGTCCAGATGTTCGTAGGTCGTCGCGGCTCGGTTGACCGCATGCACGTGCATTCCCCCCTTATGGGCAAAGGCGCTGTGTCCGACAAACGGCTGGTTGTCCTGCAGTTTCAGGTTCGCGGTCTCGTACACAAAACGGGACAGTTCCGTCAGCTGCTGAAGACTGCGTCCTCCGAGCACTTGATATCCCTGCTTCTTGAGTGCCAGGTTGGCGATGAGGGAGACCAGATCCGCATTGCCACATCGTTCGCCCAGCCCGTTGATGGTGCCTTGAACCTGCTGTGCCCCGGCATCGACGGCGGCCAGCGAGTTGGCGACGGCCAGATCACAATCGTTGTGGCAGTGGATGCCGACGGGCACGGCCCGTGTTTCCAGGGTGCGGATGGCGGCTCGGGTCAATTCGGCGATCTCTTCGGGAAGGCTGCCGCCGTTGGTATCGCAGAGGACCACGGTCTGGGCCCCTGCGGCGGCGGCGGTCTCCAAGGTGCGTGCGGCATAGGCGGGATTTGCCTTCCAGCCGTCGAAAAAATGCTCGGCATCAAAGAAGACCTCGCGGCCCTGCTCCGTCAAATGGCGGATCGAATCGGCCAGCATTTCCAGGTTTTCTTCCAGGGACACCCGCAGCACGTGGGTCACATGATAGTCCCAGGTCTTGCCCACGAGGGTGCAAACCGGGGCCCGGGACGCCAGCAGGGCCTGCATTCCCGGATCATCGGCCGGGCGACAGCCCTTGCGACGGGTCATTCCGAAGGCACAGATCCGCGAGGCTCCCAGCGGCAGCGAACCGACGCGGCGGAAATACTCCGCGTCCTTCTCGTTGGACAGCGGATAACCGCCTTCAATATAGTCGATCCCGAGTTCGCTCAATCGCTGGGTAATCTGCAGTTTATCCACCAGCGACAAACTCACGCCTTCGCCCTGCGTACCGTCACGCAGGGTGGTGTCATAGATTTGGATCGAACGCATGGGCCCGCACCTCTGCTGGGAAAATCAACAAAAAAAACCCTGAGGCCTGCTGTCGGCCTCAGGGTGTTGGTACTCGGTCGCTCTTCGATCAAGGTCCGTCCCCGGGGCCTTTGCTAACGAATCACCACGCGAATCAGCACCACGCCGCGGTGGGCGAGCTGATCGAGCGAATCGGATGGGGTCGTTAGCCGTGCCATGGGGGCTCCTTGTCGACAGAAGAACCGGCGAATTTAGCCCCCCGCGTCGTGCTTGTCAACGGGCCTGGCAACACTTTCCCCCCGCGCGCCGCGTTTTTTCAAACCGGCGGGTGGGGATGCCCGCCTGTCAGACGGGATCATACGACCATCGGCTCCCCGTGATAAACGATGTAACCCGCTTGGCGGGCTTCCTCCAGCAAGACATCGTTCGTGCCATGCACCGCCCGAATCATGTATACCTCGATCGGACTGCGTGGAATCGTCTCGTCTCGCACAATCACCACGGGATGCCCATAACTCCGTTCATCGGTCAATTCCGCCGGCAACCAATCCTCGCAGCCCGGCAAGCGAACTTCGAGCAACGTCCTCATGGGTCCAGCCCTCAAGAAACGGACTCCGAGATGGGATCTTCCAATACTAGGCGCGGGGATTGACCAAGGCAAAAGCGGCTGTTCGGTCGGGTGAGGGCAGTCGAGTTACGGAGCGGCGGGTCCGGGCGGGTCGCGCAGTGGCGCGCTGGAGCGGATGCCGGTGATTTCCGGGCGGTTATTTTGGCCTGCCCGGCGCCGGGGTCGCCTTTTCTGCCAGTCGCAGGATCAGCAGTTCGAGCAGTTGGCGTGCGCGATGCGGAGCCGAATGACTGCCTTTCAGGGCCAGATCGGTTTCGAGCAGCCAGCGGAAGATCTGGCCGGTGCGGGCCCGGCCCATACGTTTGATCTGCTGTTCGGCGCGTTCCAGGGCATTTTGGGGCCAAGGCCGGAACCCGGCCTGTTCCAACGCCTTCCGCAAGGGCATCCGCCGACCTTCTCGCTCGGCCCGCTCGTAGATCCGCGTGGCCGCAGCAAAACGCCGCAACGACCAGGAAAACTGCGGGAACAGGCTCGTCGGCGATTCGCCCGACTGGAACAGATGGTCCAATTGGAGCAACGCCGCGGACGCCTTGCCGTCGCAGGCGGCATCGATCAGTTCCCAGCTCGTTTGCGCCTTCCAGCCGCCCGTCACTTCCTGGACCAGTTTCGGGGCGACCGAACCGCCCAGTCCAGCGAATAAGCCGAGTTTGGCGAGTTCCTGGTCCATGCGGCCGAAATCGGCGCGGGTCAGATCCATCAGCAGTTGCGCGGCAGGACGGCTGAGCTTCAGCTGGTGCCGTTGATCGGCCCAAGCGATCAACCAAGCCACCACCCGCTGGGTATCAGGCACCTTGCGGTTGCCGCGAACCATCCGTGGCGGGCGGCAGTCGATTTGCAAGCCGTGCTGCTCCAACTGCTGGTACAACCGGGTCGTGCCCAACCAGGTGTTGACCTCCAGCACCATCACACCACGACCCCGCGGTTTTGCCAGCAACTTCTCCAGCC
The DNA here is from genome assembly GCA_007133715.1 of Planctomycetaceae bacterium. GTDB lineage: Bacteria > Planctomycetota > Planctomycetia > Pirellulales > Pirellulaceae > SLMF01. Next base: position 4,367 of record SLMF01000182.1, on the reverse strand, counting down.
GGTCGCGGTACCGCGTGACAAACTTGTCCGCTTCATCGACCAACACCATACGGGGCGCGCCGCCTCCGAACAGCGAAGCGGTGGAGACTTCATCCGCCACATCCCGCCAATCCGCTTCATTGCCCTCAAATCGGGCGTAGGGCTCCTCCGGATTGGCCAACAGCTGGGTCCGCAAAGCTTTCAGAGCCAGCCGTTTCAAAAAATCTTCGTCCCCAAAGACCACACACAACCCCGGCGGCGGTTTGCTGGGCGCATCCAAATAGTCGAATACGTGTTGCGTTCCGCCCATGCCCGTCACTTTCCTCACCGCTCCGCGGGATCGGGTTTCCCCAACAAAGGTGCCACGCCGCCAGAAAATGAAACCAGAAAACGCTACTCCTCGGCGGAAGCCAACGCGTGCGAAGTGTGCAGATTGTCTCGAGACGACACCCAGAGATTCGACCAGACGACGTCCACCGCCGCCCGCGGTTCCGCCAGACCGATCAGCACGCTTTCAAATGCACCCAGCGTCACCGCGGTTTCCGCCTCGCCACCCGTCTGAACCGAAGCTTCCAACGCGATCGGACCTCGGTTGGAAAACTGGATCCAGTGCCGCCCCTCGGCTTCCCCCGCCGCCGTGACCTGCACCAGATTCCCCACCATCAAATCCAGAAGCTCCTCACGGGCACACAACATGTCGTTGAAATAGGCGATCGTGCGGTTCGCTTCCAGCGCCGCAACCACCCCCGGGACCGATCGCTCCTCGACCAGCACCAGCGTGACGGCTTGAGCTTCGTCCCCGCGAGCCCCATGAATATCGGAATTGGCGAACACCGCCAGATCATGCTCCAACGCCCAATCGAACGCAAACGGGTACCACCACGTGCCATGGCTTTCGACCGTGTTCCAGCGGTTGCCGACAACGTCATTTTTCAGTTCGATTCCACGCAGCAATCCCTGCTCGATCGCCCACTGCATGGGCTCACGCAAACCGACATGCGGGTGGGCGTAGAGCATGAACCCGCCCGCCTCGACCAGCAGCCGCATTTGCTCCTGATAAAAAACATTCTCCTGGCCCTCGCCTTCCGCCCACCGATGGGGGTTTCGCGGTTCGTAGTCAGACGCGAAATCCAAGGCGACCAGGTGCTCCTGGCCGGCGAGCCCCGTTTCCATGCCCCGCAGCAGCAGCATTCCCAACGCGTCGGCATGGGGCTTGGCTTCTTCGTAGGCGTGAAAGTTTCCATGGTCGGTGATGGCGATCACGTCGTAACCGTACTTCCAGGCTTCCAGCACGCGTCCCACCGGACTCACCCGCCCGTCGGAGTGGGGCGTGTGGATGTGGAAATCGCCGCGAAGCACCTCGAAGACCGTTTCTCCTTCCGCGGGTTCCGCCGCAGTCTCTACTATCGGGGGAAACGGAGCCTGGCCGCGGACGGATATCTGCGGTGAATCACCTCGTGCAGCTGAATGGAAAGCCATCAAAATTACGAATGAAGCACCAAAAAAACGCATCATGAAAAGACTCCCGTATTTCAGAATGGTTGGTTGCGAAGCCGCCCGCGACGCGCGGTCTCGGTTGCCCAGGGGCCGGCACCCCGCCGGGCCCGGCAAGAGAAACCGAACTTCCCTCAGGGGCCGGTGACGGTGTAGCGCATCGATACCGTCAGACTTTAGACATCCCCATCCGGCTGTCAATCCGGGAGTCGTGCCGGGCTGCGAGCTGCGGGCGTGTTTTGCCTTGAAACGCATGGCAATGGTCGCGGTGGACTGGGAGACGGTTTACAATCGTAAACACAGGGCGGTTGGGCCGCCAACCAAATAGTACAGCAAGCCCCTTTCGACGGCGTTGGGGCGTGCTCGGCGCGTTGCCCGCCATTGGGTGGCCAGCCTGACGCCGTATTTCGAGGAGACGAGAAGATGACTTCCAACGATCTGCACGCCGCTTCGCCCGGTTGGAGCGGAGTTTCCCGCCGCCGTTTTCTAGCCTCTGCCGCGGCTTGCACAGCGGTGCCGACCTTCGTGCCGGCGGCCGTCTTGGGGAGGGAGGGCCAGGTGGCCCCCAATGACCGCATCACACTGGCCGTATTCGGAGTTGGCAATCGGGGTAGTAGTTCGCTGCGCGCGATGGAGCCGTTGCCGGATCACCAGGTGGTGGCGATTGCCGATTGTCGGCGCGATCGGGGCGAGCTTGCCCTGCAACGGGTCGAGAAGCACTATGCCCAGCGTGTGGGTCGGGAATCGTACCGGGGCTGCCGGTTGTACAGCGATTTCCGCGAGGTGCTGGCGCGTTCGGACATCGACGCGGTTTGGGGTTGCGTTCCGGATCACTGGCACGGGGTGATCTTTAGCCGGGTGATCGAAGCGGGCATGGATTTATATGGCGAGAAGCCGGTCACGCGATGGATTGCCGAAGGGGTTCACGTTCGCGATGCGGTTCGGCGGCACGGGTGTGTGTTCCAGACGGGCACGCAGCAGCGGAGCCAGCGGACGTTTCGCCACGCGTGTGAATTGGCGCGCAACGGGTATTTGGGCAAGGTTCGGAGGATCGAGGTGGCGGCTCCGGGCGGACGGTCTTATCCGGTTCAACCGCCGAGCGATCCGCCGCCCGGTTTTGACTACGACATGTGGACGGGGCCGGCTCCCTATTTCCCCTTCGACACGAATCGTTGCGAGTGGCTGGCGATGTACATGATTTCGCATTACTGCGCCGGTTTTATCTCGAACTGGGGTGTGCATCACTTGGACATCGCGGGTTGGGGGTGTCCGGAGGTGTTCGAGGAACCGTTCCACGTCGAAGGGACCGGCGTGCTCCCGCAGGAGGGTATGACGGACACGTGGATCTCGTGGCAGATGGACTTGCGTTGGCCGAGCGGTTTGGAGATGCATTTTGTGAACACGGGCAACCCGCATCCTCAGGGTTGCCGTTTTATTGGCGACGAAGGCTGGGTGCATGTCAATCGGCGGGGGATTTCGGCGGAGCCCGAATCGTTGCTGCAGGTCCAGCTGGGTGCGAATGACCAGCCGTTGCATGCCAGTCCGGATTATTCGGATCCGTTCACGGCGCACACGGCGGATTTCTTCCGCAGTATCCGCACGCGTCAGGATCCGGTCTCGCCGGTCGAGGAGGGCCAGGCGGCCAGCACGTTGGGGAATGTCTGTGACATTGCCTTGCGACTGGGTCGCGCCTTGACCTGGGACCCGTCCCGAGATTGCTTTATCGACGAGGATCAGGCGAACGGGATGCTGGCCCGGGCGGCGCGCAGCCCGTGGTCGATTTAAGGGATAACCGGCTTGGCCAAGCGACAGAAAGGGTGTGGTATGTGTTTCGGGAAAAGATGCGGGTGGTTGCTGCTGGGTTTGATGGTGTTGCTGGTTCGCGAGTCGGGTGCGGTCCAACCGGCGCGGGAGGAGGCCTGGGCGGCGTTGCCCGGCTACCAGTATGGTGATGATTTCGCGCCGCTGCTGGCGATCGATCGGGCGGTGATCGGGGCGATGGATTCGCCGGATTCCCAGGCCGCGATCGCCGCTCGTCTGGCGGTTTTGCTAAAACAGCCGGCCACGACCCCGGCCGCTCGCCAGTACATTTGCTTGCAGCTGCGTCAGGCGGGTACGGCGGCCGAGGTGCCGATCCTGGCCGGTTTGCTGTCCGACGAGGCGGACGGCGAGATGGCTCGCCACGCCTTGGAGGCGATCGCGGGTCCGGAATCGGTGGCGGCGTTGCGTGAGGCCTTGGGTACGGTCGAGGGCTCGTTGCGGATCGGTGTGATCCATTCTTTGGGCGCCCGCCGCGACGAGCAGTCGGTAGCTTCGCTACGAGAGTTGGCGGAGCATGAGGACTCGGCGGTGGTGGACGCGGCGCTGGGGGCGTTGGGAAAAATCGGCTCGCCAGCCGCGGCGGACTTTTTGCAGGAGCGTGCCGAGCAGGCGGAGATGCCCTGGCCCCGCCGGTTGGCTCAGGCGATGTTGCAGGCGGCCCAGTCCCTGGCGGCAGGCCAGCAGCAAGCGGCGGCTGTGGCGATCTTCCAGCAACTGGGCCACGAGGACCAGGAGCCCGGCAGTCGCCGCGCGGCTTGGAACGGCTGGCTGGAATTGCAGCCGCCGCAAGTTCAGGCCGAACAGATCCTGGACTGGTTCACCGGCGATGATCCCGATCGGCGGCGGGTGGCGGCAGCTCGCATCCAGGCCCTGTCAGACTCGCAGCTGGAAGCGGCTACCGAGCGTCTGGGACAGCTGTCCGAATCCGGTCGGCTGGCACTGATCCAGGTGATGGCCCAGCGCCGGGGCGAACAGGCGCTGCCCATGGTGCTGGAACTGGCTGATAGCGATCAGCCGGAACTGCAGGCCGCAGCCGTCCGCGCGCTGGGCCAGATCGGCGATGCCACGGTGAT
>SLMF01000047.1 GCA_007133715.1 Planctomycetaceae bacterium | reverse complement strand
TGTACGCGGTGAGCACCTTCCTGCAGGATGTGGTGGGCTGCCGCTGGTGGACTTCGACCGAATCCCGGTTGCCGGAACGGCCGGAGTTGCGGATCGAGCCGTTGGCGATCGAGTATTCGCCCCCGTTGCATTCGCGGGCCGCGTTCTACCGGGATGCTTTTGATCCGGTGTTTTCGGCGCGGATGAAGCTGAACGGTCATCATCATCGGATACCGGCTGAATACGGCGGTCACCGGGCATTCTGCGGATTTGTGCATACGTTTTATCCGCTGGTCCCGCCGGAGAAGTATTTCGAATCGCATCCGGAATGGTACAGCCAGATCGGGGGCGAACGTCGTTTCGAGCGGGCGCAGCTATGTCTGACCAACCAAGCCATGCGGGAGCAATTGGTGCAGAACGCGTTGGAGCGGTTGCGTCGGCAGCCGGACGCGCAGTTCCTGTCGGTCAGTCAGAACGACTGGTATGGGCGGTGCGAGTGTGCGGCGTGTCTGGCGGTCGAGGAGCGGGAGGGTTCGCCGGCCGGTCCGCTGTTGCATTTTGTGAACGCGGTGGCGGAGCAGATCGAACGGGAGTTTCCGGAGGTGTTGGTCGAGACGCTGGCTTACCAGTACACGCGGCGACCGCCGCGGCACGTGCGTCCGCGCGAGAATGTCGTGATCCGTTTGTGTTCGATCGAATGTTCGTTTGTGCAAACGTTAGCGGACGGGCCGCAGAACCGGGAGTTTCGGGAGGACATCGAGGGTTGGAGCCGGATCGCGCCGCGGCTGTTTGTGTGGGATTACGTGACGAATTTCAGCAGTTACATTCTACCGCATCCCAATTTGCGGGTATTGGGTCCGAACATCCGGTTCTTCGCGGCGAACCAGGTGATCGGGTTGTTTGAACAGGGCGATGCGGGTTCCTCGATCGGCGATTTCGTCCGCCTGCGGGCTTGGCTGCTGGCACGTCTGATGTGGCAACCGGAGTTGGACGAACAGGCGTTGATTGACGAGTTCCTGGCGGGCTACTATGGGGCGGCGGGTCCGCATTTGCGCGCCTATCTCGAGCGGATCCATGATGCGGCGGAGGCGTCGGGGGTCTATTTACGTTGTTTCATGAACGACACGTCTTCGTGGCTGGAGTTGGAGGATTTGAACGCGGCGACCGAGTTCTTTGCGCGGGCGGAGGAAGCGGTGGCGGACGATCCGGAGCTGGCCCGCCGCGTGCGTCGCGAGCGGATGCCGCTGGACCATGTGTGGTTGAACCGTTACCACACGTTGCGGTTGGCCGCACGTTTGCAGGGGTTGCCGTTCCGGGGTCCAGAGGATCCGCAGGCGGCGGCCGAGGAGTTCATCGCATTGGCACACGAATTCCGAGTGGGAACGCACCGGGAGCATCAGACGTTTGACGACTACGAGCCCGCCTTACGGCGACGGTTTCGGGCGGCGGCCCCGCCACCCGAGTTGTGTCGCGATCTGCCGCCCGAACGCTGGATCGACTTCCCCGATCACCTGTTGAGCCGTTCGCGCCCCGGCGAGTGGACGTTCGAGGTCGAAGACCCGCAGGCTTCGGACGGGCATGCCTTGCGGATGCCGGGCGACCATCACGAATGGGCCCTTCAAAGCCGTTTTACCCGCGATCTGGCCGCGGGCAGTCCCTGGCGTTGCTACGTCGTCGCGCGTTGCGAAGCCACCGCCGAATCGGGTTTGGCTATGACGATGGGCATCTACGATGCGCGGGAGCGGCGGAGCGTGGTTCACCGTCGGATCGAAGTGGAGGAGGCGGCGGGTTCCGAGTACCGGGTGTTTGATTTGGGCAGTCACGTCCTGCGGGAAGACATGTACCTGTGGGTCGCGCCTCCGCGGCGGCCGGGGGAAGTCGAATCCGTCTACGTCGACCGCGTCTTTCTGGTACGCTGAACGAACCCATCTTCGACCACGATCGACTCGATGTTTATCGCTTATCAATTGGCTGCGGTGGATCGTCCGACGTGAAATCGTCGCCGAACCGGCCGCCGGATACCAGGCTGAGGTCGAGTACAAGTACCGCGAAGCTGAGTACGAGCACGAGCACGAGCACGAGCACGAGTACGAGTACGAGTACGAGTACGAGCACGAGCCAGAGTCATCCCGTGCACCGGAGCCGGGCTTGCGGCCGTCATCGAAGGGACAATCAACCTGCCCGTCCTGGTGACGGGCAACGAGGCATAGGTGACAATATCTGATGCGCGCGGTATAAAACCGCCCTGATGGGTCGGGTGCCACAAGACCGACGCGGTCTTGTCGGGGCCCTGAAGAGACCGGCGCCAGCTTCCTTCGGGCACGGGGGAGTGCGGCCTGATGTTCACGTTTTGTTATCAAGGAGTTCGATCATGATTGCGGGCAAGCGTTGGAGTACCCCCTGGCTTGGTCTGGGGTCCGTCGTTTTGTGGGGGACGGTGCTGGTGGGGGCCGCGAATGCCGAGGACGCGGTCGAGCGGCCGAATATTCTGTGGCTGACTTGCGAAGACATCAGTCCGTTCTTGGGCGCCTATGGCGACCCGCTGGCCCATACGCCCCATCTGGACCGGTTTGCGGAACAAGGGATCGTGTATACACAGGCCTATGCCAATGCGCCCGTCTGTGCTGTCGCCCGTTCGACGTTGCTGACCGGCATGCACTCGCCGACCATCGGCACGCACCAGATGCGTTCGCGTCCGCAGTTGCCCCCGGAGATTCCGGCCTATTCCCGGTTGTTTCGGGAGGCCGGTTATTACTGCACGAACAACGTCAAAACCGACTACAATTCGAGCTATCTGGAGGATCCCACGTTATGGGACGAGTCCAGCAATCGGGCCCATTACCGCCAGCGAGCGGCGGGTCAGCCGTTTTTTGCGGTCTTCAACGACACGCAATCGCACGAGTCGCGACTGGACCGTCTGCCGGACGGCTTTCGTACCCGCCTGGCCCCTGAGGACGTCCAGTTGCCGCCTTTTCATCCGGATCTGCCGGAGATGCGGGAAGGCTGGGCCAGGCTATACGAGTTGATCACCCGTGTGGATACTTGGTTTGGGCAGAAGCTGGCGGAACTGGAAGCGGAGGGGGAAGCGGACAACACGATTGTGTTCTTTTACGCCGACCATGGCGGGATGCTGGCGGGCACCAAGCGTTATTTGAACATGCCGGGCACGCAGGTGCCGTTGATTGTTCGTTTTCCGGAACGTTGGCAGCATTTGTCGCCCCATCCGCCGGGGAGTGTTTCGGAGCGGGTGGTCAGTTTTGTGGACTTTCCGAAAACCGTATTGTCGCTGGCCGGGATCGAGCCTCCGGCGCGGATGCAGGGGCGGATCTTTTTGGGCCCGGACACCGAACCGCCGCTGCCCATGACGCCCTTGTATCGGGACCGCATGGCGGAACGTTATGATTTCTGTCGCGGTCTGGTGGATGGCCGTCACTTCTTTGTGCGGAACTTCATGCCCCACCGCCCGCCGGGACGCGATTCGACCTATGGCTACACGGTACAAGCCAACTGGCGAGCCTGGCGAGAGCACTACGAAGCCGGCAAATGCGACCCGATCCAATCGCGATTCTTTCAGCCCCAACCGACGATCGAGCTGTACGATGTCCAGGAAGACTTCTGGAACGTGAACAATCTGGCCGAGTTGCCGGAGTACCAGACGCGGCGGGAGGAATTCGAGCAGGCGTTGGACCGCTGGATGATCGAAACCCGCGATCTGGGATTGATCCCCGAGCCGTTGTACTACGAATTGGTCGGTCCGGACCAGGAATTCGCCACGCTGTACGAATACGCCCAGAGCGATGCCTTTCCGGTGGAACGCGTATTGGAAGCGGCCAAGTCTGCCAGTCAGGGCGATCCGGAGCGGACCACGGAATATTTGTCTTTGTTGCAGGAGCCGCATCCGGCCGTGCGGCACTGGGGTGCCTACGGGCTGTTTCTGGTTCGCCAGGAATGTGCTGAGGTACGGGCGGGCTTGGAACAGCTGATTACGAACGACGCGTTTGCTGCCAACCGGATCATGGCGGCCCAAGCCTTGGCTTGGAGCGGCGATCGGGATACGGCGTTCGCTACGATTTATGAAGAAGCCGACCAGACGGATCACGCCTATGTGTTCCTGCTGGCGCTGAATGCTTTTCAGTACAGCCATACGGACGACCGCTTGACCCGCGCCGACTGGGAGCGTTACCAGCAGAAAAAAACGCCCATACCTCGCGGTCCTGGGGCGGGCTTTGCCCAGCGGATGGTCAGCTTTGCCCTGGAGAACTGGCCCGAGCGTCCCGTCGTCGACTGAGCGTGCCGGGTTGCCGATCTGTACGACACCGCGCCCGTAAACTAAAATCGGTGCTCGGATGACCTTTCTTTCCTTGATGAGAGAGCTTGATGACGATTTCCAATGCCGGTCGTGTATTTTCGGGGCGGACGCTGCTGCTGGGCTGGCTGATGGCCGGTTTCGGGACAGTCGGGTTATGCGGTGCGGAGGCCAGGGCCACGGCCCCCGATTTTGCCGCCCAGAGTCCGTATCAATGGCACCAGTGGCGCGGTCCGTTGGCCAACGGCACGGCGCCGCACGGTAACCCGCCGATCCGTTGGAGCGAGGACCAGCATATTCGCTGGAAGGTCCGGATTCCCGGCGAGGGCAGTGGCACTCCCATCATTTGGGAGGATCTCGTGTTCGTGGCCACGGCCATCGAGACCGACCAGACGGTTGACCGACTGCCGGAGATCGGGCAGGAACCGCCGGGCGGGTATCGGACGCAGCGTCCCCGGAATCGGTACCGTTTTGAAGTGCGGGCGCTGGACCGCCAGACGGGCGAGCTGCGCTGGCGCACGACCGCAATCGAAGCTTTGCCGCACGAGGGACGCCATTCGACCAACACCTACGCCTCCGCCTCGCCGATCACGGATGGGCGGCGGCTGTTCGTTTCCTTTGGTTCGCAGGGCATCTTTGCCTTCGACCTGGAGGGCAACCCGCTGTGGTCGCGGCAGTTGGGGCGAATGATCACCCGTTCGGGGTGGGGCGAAGGTGCCTCGCCCGCACTCTACGGCGATGCTCTGATTGTCAATTGGGACCACGAGGGCGAATCGTTCCTGGTCGTGCTGGATGCCCAGACCGGGGAGACACGCTGGCGAGTCGAACGGGATGAGGTCTCGAATTGGTCGACCCCGCTGGTGGTGCCGCGAGCGGAGGGTACGCAAATCGTCGTCAACGCGACCCGGCGAACCACCAGCTACGATCTGGCCAGTGGCGAGATCCTCTGGGAATGCGGGGGGCAGACCACCAACGTGATCCCCTCGCCCGTGCTGTTGGACGACAAGGTGATTGTGATGAGCGGTTTCCAGGGCACGGTGGCCTGTGCCATCCGGCTGTCGGCGACGGGCGATGTCAGCGACTCGGAGGACATCGTGTGGCGGCATGCGGGGCAGACACCGTACGTCCCCTCGCCCCTGCTGGTGGGCGAGCGGCTGTACTTCACCGGTGTCAACTCGGCCATCCTGACATGTTTGGACGCCCGCACGGGGCGGATTGTCACGCAACCGCAACGTCTGCCGGGGCTCCGCACTTTGTATGCTTCGCCTGTGGCCGCACAGGACCGGATTTATCTGGTCAGCCGGGAAGGGGTGGCTTTGGTCATTGCGGACCGGCCGAACTGGGAGGTCTTGGCGACCAACCGCTTGGACGACGGCTTCGATGCATCTCCCGCGATTGTGGGTGACCAGTTGTTTTTGCGGGGGCATGAGTATTTGTATTGCATTGGGGCGGAAGAGTAGTTTTTTCGGAGCCGGGCTACATGAGTTGCGGCGTTGCCGCGTCAAGAATCGAAGGAAGAGGGCTATGCAGGGTTTGGTTTCACGTCGTGAGCTGTTGCGGGGCACTTCGACGGCGGTTGCCGCCGGTTGGGTGGCCGGGGTTGCGTTGCCGGTGGCTGCCGAACAGCCGGCGGCGGAGGCGGGCGAACCGTTCCGGTACTGTTTGAATACCGGGACGATCATGGGTCAGAATTTGAGTGCGGAGGAGGAGGTCCGCGTGGCGGCCGAGGCGGGTTACACGGGGATCGAGCCGTGGATTCGGAAGTTACGCGAGCACAGCGAGTCGGGCGGATCGCTGGCCGAATTGGCGGGGCGGATCCGGGATGCCGGTCTGACGGTCGAAGGGGCGATCGGTTTTCCGGCTTGGGCGGTGGACGACGAGCAACGGCGGGCGAAGGCGTTGGACGAATTCCAGCGGGACATGGAGCTCGTCGCCCAACTGGGCGGCCAGCGGATCGCGGCGCCCCCAGCGGGGATCAACCGCACGCCGGGGATGGATTTGCGGCGGATTGCCGAGCGTTATCGCGAGGTGCTGGAGTTGGGCAGGCGGACGGGGGTGCGCCCCCAGCTGGAGATTTGGGGAAGTGCGTTAACCCTGGGACGCGTGGCCGAGGCGGCTTATGTGGCCATCGAAGCGGACGATCCGGACGCGGAATTACTGCTGGATGTCTACCATATCTACCGTGGCGGTAGCGGTTTTCAAGGGCTTCGCCAGTTGAACGGGGCGGCGATGCGGGTCTTCCACATGAATGATTACCCGGCCGATCCGCCGCGAGACCAGTTGAACGACGGCCATCGCGTCTTTCCGGGCGACGGCGTGGCACCGATGGATCAGATCCTCCGCGATCTGTACAAGACCGGGTTCCGCGGCACGCTTTCGTTGGAGCTGTTCCATCGCGAGTACTGGCAGCAGGACGCGGTCCAGGTGGCTCGGGCCGGACGGGAGAAGATGCAGAGCGCCGTCCGCCGGGCGCTGCAGGCTGGCGAAGCTGGCGGATAACCCGCCTTGCCGGAATTGCGGATGAGTCTGACCGGCAGTGGGGCGGGTGGCCAGGCTCGGAAGCGGGCGGTGGGGCGAGATCGGCGCCGCAGGACGGTGCGGTGCCCGTGGCGAATTGTGGATTACAACTAGGCCGATGACGGCAGCGAGACCATGGCGGAAGCGAAAACCGAGTTGCCAGGGCCCTGCGGCGGGGGGGGCGGCGACCGCTTCGAAACGGCGAGCCCGCCGCGGGTGGCCCGCCGGTTGATGCTGGGGCCCGTGCCGATCGAGCCGCCGTTGTTCCAGGCACCGATGGCGGGGTTCACGAATTACGCCTATCGCCAAATGGTGCGGCAATTCGGCGGCGTCGGACTGCTCGCGACGGAGATGGTGTGCGCCCGCAGTTTCGTCTGCCAGGACGCCTGTCCGGCGGACCCGCCCGAACGCTTGTGGGGCGTGCTGGACGAACCGCGACCGCTGGCCGTCCAGATCTGGGATAACGACCCGCAGATCCTGGCCCAAGCGGGCGCGCGGCTGGCCGAGGAGTTCCGGGTCAGTGTGGTGGACTTGAACTTCGGCTGCCCGGTGCCCCGTGTTGCTCAGCGAGCGCAGAGCGGGTCGTACTTGCTGAAGGACCCCGAGCGGGTCGGACGGCTGGTCGAATGCGTGGTGCGGGCCTGTCATCCCACCCCGGTAACCGCCAAGATCCGGTTGGGCTGCCGCCCGGACCAGATCACGGGCGGGCAGGTGGCCGAGGCGGTCGAGCAGGCGGGCGCGGCGGCACTGACGGTCCACGGACGGACGGCTCAGGATCTGTTTCGGGGCCAAGCCGATTGGGAGCGGATCGCAGCTGTCAAGTCGCATTTGCGGCGGATCCCGTTGATCGGTAACGGCGACTTGGATTCCCCAGCCAAGGCGGTGGCGGCGTTTCGCCAGTATCCCGTCGACGGCCTGATGATCGGACGCGCCGCCCTGGGACGCCCCTGGTTGTTCCGCCAAATCCAGGCGGCTCTGCAGGGCCAAACCGTACCGGAAGAACCCGCGGGCCCGCAGCAACGCCAGCTGCTGCTGCTACATTTCGAGCGGGTGCTCCAGCGGTTCGGGCCGGAGAAAGGCACGATGCTGATGCGCAAGTATGCTTGTTGCTATGCCCAGGGACTGCGTGGGGCGCGGCAATTCCGCGGGCAAGTCGCCCGGGTGGCGTCGCCCGACGATTTCCGCGACGTGGTCGCCCACGCGTTTCCCCGCGGTGGCTCCAAAATCGGTGAGACCGAGAGCCTGCAGAACAAGGACGCCCAGACAGGAAGGTACTGCTCGTGAGCCTGGATGTGTTGTTCGAGGACAATCACCTGCTGTTCGTCAACAAGCCCGCGGCGCTGCCCACGATGGGCGTGCCTGCCGGTCAGCCGAGTCTGATCGAGCAGGTGCGATCGTATTTGAAGACCAAGTACGACAAGCCGGGTCGGGCCTATGTGGGGATCGTCAGCCGCTTGGACGCCCTGGCGTCGGGAGCGATCGTGCTGGCTCGGACCTCCAAAGCGGCGGGCCGCTTGAGTGAACAGTTCCGCCAGGGCGAGGTGATCAAGCTGTATTGGGCCTTGGTCGAAGGGCGGCCGGAACCGTCCAGCGGGGAATGTCTGGACCTGATTCGCAAGAACGACGCCCGGCAACGCATGTATGTCACCCGCCAATCGCATCCGTCGGCCCTTTCCGCCCGGCTCAGTTACCGCACCTTGGCGCGTTTCCCCCGCGCCAGCTTGCTGGAAATCCGCTTGGACACGGGGCGAAAGCATCAGATCCGCGTGCAGATGGCCCAGCGGGGGCATCCGATCCTGGGCGATCGGAAGTACGGTTCCACCCGCAGTTTTC
>SLMF01000352.1 GCA_007133715.1 Planctomycetaceae bacterium | reverse complement strand
CGGCCGATACGATCGGGCTGGAAGCCGAGGTGCATCGTGCGGCAGAAGCCGCGTTCCAACCGGACGAAAATACCCGCTTGCTGCGGACGGTGCTGGGCCGCCACATCGATCCCGACGCGCCGGTCGGGCTCCAGCACTACGCGCTGGTCTTGACGCGTAACGGTCAGTCCAGTTCGCCCGTCTATACCCGTGTCGAGATCCCGCCGCCACGGACTCCCGAGCCCCCGGCCCAGCTGACCAAGTTGCCGGTCTCCAGTGTGGTTCGGCTGCAGTGGCAGGCTCCTGGCCAGACGCAGTTGCGCTACCACGTCGAACGGGCTACCGATCCGCAAGGCACGTGGCAGCGGCTGACGCCGGAACCCATCGCCCAGACCAGCTTCTCCGATGGCCAGGTCGAGCCGGATGTGTACTACCATTACGCGGTCCGCAGTGTCAGTCGGCGAGGAGTGGAGAGCCCGCTGTCGGAGCCGATTCGTGCCCGGGCCGTGATCATCGAGGAACCGGTGTTCGCCGCAGCTTTCGAAGGCGATCTGCAGGCCCGCTTGTACCCCGATCAGTGGGTTTCCGGACGGGCGCACGGGGGCGCTCAGCCCGGCAGCAATCTGCTGGACCTCCGCCAAGCCGGATATGTCACCTTCGACCACCATCCCCACTTCAACCTGGCCCAACCGTTGTCCGTCGAGTTCTGGGTGTATTTCGAGGAAGCGGGGCAGATGCCGGTGGTGGTCAGCTGTGGCGAATGGCGGCAGCGCGGCTGGTTCCTGCAGCGTCTAGGCAATCACTGGCGGTGGCACGTCGGGGGCGTGGATTGCGACGGGGGCCAGCCCGCGGTGGGACGCTGGGTCCATCTGGTGGGCAGCTACGACGGACACCAGCTCCGCTTGTTCCAGGACGGCCAGCTGGTGGCGGAACAGCCCGGCCCGGTCAACACGGCCGCCTGGCCGGGGGCCCTGCACATCGGGCAGTACAGCGCGCGGCGTGAGCCGGCGTACCAGGTCCGCGGGTACGTCGCGGGGGTGAACCTGTATCACCGGGCGCTCACGGCGGACGAAGTGGCGGGCCAGGCGCATCGGCAACCGCCCGCCGTGCCCACACCGTGACGATCGACGGGAAGAACCGCCCCGGACGAACCGACGCCCGGGGCCGGCTTGCCGTGCTCGTTCCCTGTCATCGAGAGGAGTCCGCAATGAAACGCTCGCCCTGCCCGCACCTGGTGGCCCTGCTGGGCGCCGCCCTCTTCGCCGTCACCGCAAACGCATCGACAGCCGAGCCGGATCACAGTCAGGTTCCCGGCGTGGTGATCGCTCATTCGCCCGCCGCCTCGGGAATCTATATCGGGTCACCCGGCATCGTGATCCTGCCGGACGGAACGTATCTGGCCAAGCACGACGAGTTCGGTCCCAACAGCACGGAAGGGACGAACGCGATCAGCCACGTCTACCGCTCGACCGACCAGGGCCAGTCGTGGGAGCATCAGGCTCGTGTGGAAGGACTGTTCTGGGCCAATATTTTCCACCATGACGGCGCAGTCTACATGATGGGCACGAGTGCCGGGCATCGCCGCGGTCGCGCGGTGATTCGCAGATCGCAGGACGGAGGACGGACTTGGACCACGGCCGAGGACGAGCACAGCGGTCTGCTGTTTCCCGACATCTCCTACCATACGGCGCCGATGCCGGTGCTGTACCACGACGGCCGGATCTGGCGGGCCATGGAAGACGAGAAATCCGGCGGCGGGTGGGGACACATGTTCCGCACGTTCATGATGTCGGCTCCCGAAGATGCCGATCTGCTGCAAGCTTCCAACTGGACCGTGTCCAACGCCCTGCCCCGTGACCCCGACTGGCTGGACGGCCAATTCCGCGGCTGGCTGGAAGGCAACGCCGTGTTGGATCCCCGGGGACAGGTGGTCAATCTCTTGCGGGTGAACGTGGAAGGGCCCAGCCGCATTGCCGGCAAAGCCGCCTTGGTTCGGATCAGCGACGACGGCCGGACCGCAACCTTCGACCCCGATAACGGCTTCCTCGACTTCCCCGGCGGTGCCAAGAAATTCACCATCCGCTATGATCCCGTCTCCGAAGCCTACTGGGCCCTGACCAATCCGGTCATGGGCCATCGCGAGTTGAACGCCGGCTCGGTGCGGAATACCTTGGCCCTGTTGCGTTCCGAGGATTTGATCCAGTGGGAAATGCGCTGCATCCTGCTGCATCATCCAGACGTGATCTACCATGCCTTCCAGTACCCGGACTGGGTCATCGAGGGCGACGATCTGCTGGCGGCGATCCGCACGGCGTATGACGACGGGCTCGGCGGCGCCCGCCGCGGGCATGACGCCAACTACTTGACGTTCCACCGCTTTACCGATTTCCGTGAACTCGCGATGGACGACTCGGTCGTCGAACCGGAGATGATCGGGCCGGGCCAGCCGGCGCGTGCCGATTGGGGCGATGTGCAGCTCGAAGGCCGGAATTTTACGGTGGAAACCCTCCAAAACGACGCCCTCGCCTTTGCCAATCGGCATTACAGCTGGCAACAGCTGCCCGCCCCGCTCCAAGGTTGGCGGTACACGCAGACCGCCGGTGGCTCGAATCCCCAGATGCACGTGACCGCCACCCGGGACACCACCCTGTACCTGGCAACGGCCACCTCCCAAGCCGGCATCGATCTGGAAGGTTGGGTGCCCGAACCCGAGTGGCACTTCCACTACACCGACGGCGGGCGAACGCAGATGGCCGTATTCCGCCGCGAACTGAAAGCCGGAGCCTCGTTGGAAATCCCCCAAGGCAACTGGACCGGCGGCATCCTCCTGGCGCCGCACACCGCCCCGTAAGTCTCCTGAGATGTGGATTGGCTTCCGATCAAAATGCGTTTGTCATCGGACAAACCCCAACGGCCGTTGAGACTTGCGAGTCAGATGAACCGGGGTGCTTCCCTTCGCATGGTGGATTTCGCACCCAAAATTGGGGGCATTGCGTTGCTGGTGTTGGGGGACTAGTTTGAGCCCCATCTCCCTGAGGAGCGGCTTTGCGTCTCGCGATTCAAAGGGCCGGCGGCAAAGTCGACTTATGGCTGGCAGAAATTCGCTTTTTCGGGGGTGCGATCTGGGTTCGCTGATCACTGAAACAGGAGGGCCTCATGTCTTTCAAGATTCACTGTCCTGGTTGCAATCGAGCTTTGGACGTTCCTGACAGGGCCTTGGGCAAGACGCTCCCCTGCCCGATCTGCAAGCAGCCGATCGCCGTGCCGCGTTCGCAGCCGAGCGAGGCAGGGGTACATAGCGGCCCTTCGTCGCCGGGTTCACCGGAACCTGCAGTACCCGCGACAAGTGCCAAGCCCATGACAACGGCGCGGGAGCAAGCTCGGCCGCACCCGACAACTCCCCAACTGCCGTCCATCCGTAGCGGGGCGTTCAGCGGTTCCGACGCGCCGTTGGGCCAATCCTTTGTCCAGCAACTGGGTTCGCGGATGGGACTGGCGGCTTTCCAGCTCAGTGATGCGGAGCGGGTAATCGAGGAGCTGGAGGTCAGTCAGTGGATATTCTTCTGGACCGTCCGCTCGGAGACCGCCAAATTGACGGTCACCTCGCAACGTTTGCTTTATCAGGCCACGGTCAACATCTTCCCCCCCATCATTCTCTGGTTCAGCCTGTACATCGTGTTTGCCATTGCCACGGGCGCTGCCACTCTGGCGACCGGAGGTTCCTCGTTTAACCCTTTGTCCTCGCCCGTGACCCTGTTCTTTTCCGGAATCGCGAGTCTGTTCTTTTTCGTCGGAATCGTCACCCTGTGGATGAATCTGCGGGCCAACCGCCGGCTCAGTATCCCCCTGGAGCAGATCGACAGTGTCGGTCTTTCCTTGCGACCTACCTGGAAAATTCCGCTGGCGATCTTCGTGCTGGGAGGGATGGCCAGCATGGTCCTCACAGCCCTTCTTTCCGAGGCAGCATGGCTGGTATTCGTAACCGTTCCGCTGGACATCCTCTACGTCGCGGGGATCGGGTTGTCGTTGATCTGGTTTCGACTTCCCTATTTGGATATCCGCACCCACGGGCTGACCGTGCGGACCCCGGTAACGAGGCAAAACTTGAACGAAGCCTTGGCGGCGGGTGAGCAGCGTGTCAGCCGTTTTGTGCAGACGCTGAATACCGCAATTGGACAAACTTCAATACACCGAAGGGATTATGAAGCAACGTCCGGAGTCCGGTCTTGAGTGAGGCACTGCCGAGCACCGGGGTCCAGCTCGGCCACCATCGGTCCGCCGCCGTGGAGACCCACCGAGCATCGCTTCGGTGGCAACGAACCGCTCAGCCGCGCAGGGCCTGCAGGTTCTCGAGGCAGCGGCGGACATTGTCCATCGGGTCGCCCGCACTCCGCTCGTGCTCGACAATGTACCACTTCGTCCCGCCGACGGTTTCACAGATCTCCAGGACCTGTTTCCAGTCCACATCGCCCTCGCCCACCACGGCTTCCGGCGGCCCGCCATGCTCTTTCAAATGGACGGTGACCGAACGGCCGGGGAACCGGCGGAGCGTGGCGTAGGGGTCGCCGCCGCCACCGATGCAGTTGCCGATGTCCAGCTGCATGATCACGTCCGGCCGCGTGTGCTCGAAGAACAGATCCCAAGCCGTTTCCCCTTCGATTTGCTGGAAATCGTAGCCGTGCGCATGGTAGCCCGTCTGCATGTCCAACGGCTCGAGCTGCTCGGCAATCTGGTTGTACCGGTCGGCCATTTCCAGAACCGTCTCCCGCGATTCGGTGTAGCCGCGGCCCATACCGGCGACGATCAAGTAGGGGTTCTCCAGCGTCTGGTTGTACTCGACGGTGGCCTTCAAGGCATCGCCGGTCAAGGCGTTCAGCCCGATGTGGGTGCCACAGCAAATCAAGCCCTGGTCGTCCAGCAGCTGCTTCATTTCCTTGGCCGAACGGCCGTAGTAGCCGGCGAATTCGACGCCTTCATAACCCATTTCGGCCACCGCCTTCAAGACGCCCGGCAGATCCTGCTGGGCTTGATGACGAATGGAATACAGCTGCAGGCCGATGGGGATCTGCTTTTTCTCCGGCTGGTCCGCCCGCGCCGATGCGGGTCGCCAAGCGGGCAGGCCTCCCGTTGCCACTGCGGCGGCCGCCGCCCCGTATTTCAACAAATCGCGTCGCGTGAAACTCATAAGGACTCTCTTTCCTGCCAAGCGTGAACATCAAAACCAGAATTCCACCCTCAGTGGGTGGGATACAAAACACGTTTCACCTCCAGAGAATCTACTGGGTTTCGCCAGTTTCTGCAATCTGCCGAAGCCTATCGCCCGCATGCGGTGCGTGTTCCGTGGCGGGCTGCCCTGTTTTTTCAACGACCCGCTTCATTGCTGGCTTGTCCATGGCCGTTGGCATAAAAGGCACCGGACTCGGGGCCAGCCAGCGTTTCGGACGGGAGTGAACACGGGGAAAGCCAAGGAATGGAGGGGAAAGCGATGGAAGTTATGGGGGTCATGGGTCTTGTGAGCGTTTCACCCCGTTTCGCTTGGAATCGCGTGCCGGTGCCAACCCCTTGCCTTGTCGACGTGTCGGGTTAAGATGGCCGTGCCCATCGCTTTCGGTGGGCCCGGAACGGAACGCGCCGTTGTCGCACCCCCTCCCTCCAAGGACCCGAACTCCCTGCCATGTCTCGTGTACCCGATCTCGCTCGACAGGAGATATCCGCTACCGCTCGGCTGGTGGTTGTCAAAGTGGGCACGCGCGTGCTGACCCACGCCCGCGGGCATCTGGACACCGAACGGATCGCGCGGCTGGCGGAGGAGATCAACCAGCTCTGCGAGTCGGGTCGGCAGGTGGTGCTGGTCAGCTCGGGCGCGGTGGGGGCGGGGATGAGTCTGTTGCAATTGGTCCGTCGGCCTTCCGATCTGGCGCAACTGCAGGCGGTGGCCGCGATCGGACAAACGCATTTGATCCAGGCCTACGACCAGACGTTCCGCCAGCACGGTCGCCATGCGGCCCAAGTGCTGTTGACGGCCGAGGATCTGCAGCATCGCACGCGTTACCTGAACGTGCGGAACACGCTGTTTTCCTTATTGGAATTCGCCGCGGTTCCGGTGATCAACGAGAACGACACGGTGGCGGTGGACGAGTTGATGACGACGTTTGGGGACAACGACCGTTTGGCGGCGTTGGTCACCAACGTATTGCGGGCCCCGTTATTGGTGATCCTGTCGGATGTGGAGGGCGTATTCGATGGCGATCCCGAGGATCCCGGCTCGCAGCTGCTGCCGTGTGTCGACGCGTTGGACGCCGCGGCGCGGCGGCTGGCCCGAGACCGCCGTTCGGGGTTGAGCAAGGGGGGGATGGCCAGCAAGTTAGAAGCGGCGCGGATGGTGACGGCGGCGGGCGAGAGCGTGATCATTGCCAGCGGACATCAGGCGGGGAATCTGACGCGGATCATGGCGGGCGAGTCAGTCGGGACGCTGCTGTTGGCGGGGGGCAAGTCGGTGAGTCCGTGGAAGCGGTGGATCGGTTTTTCTGCGCGGCCGCGAGGAACGCTGCATCTGGATGCAGGAGCTGCCCGGGCGATCGCCACCGACGGCCGCAGTTTGCTGGCGATCGGGATCGCCCGCGTCGAGGGCGAGTTTGGCAAGGGGGACGTGGTGGCCTTGTGCGGCCCGGAGGGCGGCGAAATCGCGCGGGGACTGACAAACTACAGTGCGGTCGAACTGCAACGGATTCGCGGGCTGCAGTCGCAACGGATCGCCCAGGTCCTGGGCCATCGACCCTACGAAGAGGTGGTTCATCGCAATAATCTGACGCTGGTCGGCAACCAGCACGTGTCGGTGACAAGGAATTAGGCAAGGAAAGCGGATGTCAGAGTCAGGCTATTTTCGTCCCGAGATCACGGCGATGGCGGGTTACACGCCCGGGGAGCAACCGCAGGGCGGCAAGTTCATCAAATTGAACACGAACGAGAACCCCTATCCGCCCTCGCCCCGCGTCGTGCAGGCGATCCGGCATACGCTGGAATCCGGGCTGGTCCGCTACCCGGACCCCCTGGCAACCGCGTTCCGGCAGCGTGCAGCCGAGGTGTTGGGCGTCGAACCCGACTGGATTTTGTGCGGGAACGGCAGCGACGATATCCTGACGATCGTGACGCGTGCGTTTGTGGGTTCGGGCCAGTTGCTTCGCTTACCCTCGCCCAGTTATGTCTTGTACCACACGCTGGCTCAGATTCAGGGTGCCCGCGCGGAAGAGGTGGATTTCCGCGAGGACTGGACGTTGCCCGAGTCGTTTTTTCAGGCGTCGCCCGAGCTGCGGCTGGCCTTTCTGCCCAACCCGAACAGTCCCTCAGGGACCCTGGTTTCTCGCGAAAAGGTGGGGGAATTGACCCGACGTTTGCCGTGCCCGCTGCTGCTGGACGAAGCCTATGCGGATTTTGCCGATACCGCGTGCGTGGACTTGGTCCGCGAGCACGAGCGGCTGCTGGTATCGCGAACGTTGAGCAAATCCTACGCGTTAGCGGGGCTGCGGTTCGGTTTCTTGATCGCCCAGCCGCAACTGATCCGCCAGCTGGTCAAGGTCAAGGACTCGTACAACTGCGATGCGCTGGCGATTGCCGGGGCGACGGCGGCGATCGACGACCAGGCTTGGCTGCGTGAGAATGTGGCCCGTGTGCGGGCGACCCGTCAGCGATTAACGACCGCTTTGGCGGAGTTGGGCTTTGCGGTGGTGCCTTCGCATGCCAATTTCGTCTGGTGCCGGCATGGGGAGCGACCATCCCGCGAGCTGTACGAACAACTCAAGCGAAACGGGCTGCTGGTGCGATACATGGACTATCCCCGCTGGGGTGACGGGCTGCGGATCAGTGTCGGGACCGACGCGCAGCAAGATGCCCTACTGGCACTTTTGAAGGCAAGGGTGTGACCCCCATGACGCGTACTGCCACGATTCGCCGGGAGACGGCGGAAACCCAAGTCGAATTGGAACTGAATCTGGACGGCAGCGGCCGTTCGCAGATCCGGACCGGTGTGGGCTTCCTGGACCACATGCTGGAATTGTTCGCCCGCCACGGCGCGTTCGACCTGCGGATCCAGGCCGAGGGCGATCGGCAAGTGGACGACCACCACACGGTCGAGGATGTCGGCATCTGCTTGGGACAAGCGTTGCGACAGGCATTGGGGACCAAGGCCGGCATCCGCCGGTACGGCTACTGCATCCTGCCGATGGAAGAGACGTTGGTGACCGTGGCGGTGGATTTGAGCGGCCGGTACTTTCTGGTCTTCCAGGCGGAGTTCCCGGCCGCCAAGATCGGCACGTTTGACAGCGAGCTGGTCGAGGATTTCTGGCAAGCGGTGGCGGCCAATGCGCTGTGCAATCTGCACGTGCTGCTGCAGCATGGCCGCAACAGCCACCACATCAGCGAAGCGATCTTCAAAGCCGCCGCCCGCTGCCTGCGCGACGCCGTGGCCGCCGATCCTCGACTGCACGACATCCCCAGCACCAAGGGGACCCTCGGGGGGACCGCTTAGGCGTCGCGTCAAAATAAGTTGACGATTTCTTCGTGCGGCTGGAGTGATAATGTAGCCCAGTCCCCCTACACTTAGTCCCCCCTCAATCACCCGGCTGTTCGACTGAGTGTTTCATAAGAAATAAAATTCGTCAAGT
>SLMF01000132.1 GCA_007133715.1 Planctomycetaceae bacterium | reverse complement strand
GGTCAAACCGAAATTGACCAAAGCCAACCCGGCCCAGAAACCGTACAGCCAGCCAAATACCACGGCTTTGCCAAACGTGCCGGGAATCAACGAACTGACAATGTAAATGACCAGTCCCACCGCCCACGCGCTCAACGGATAGCTACGAACCAACTCCCGTAGCTGCAGCTCCTGCTCAATCACCCGGTCTAACGCGGTTCGCTCGCGAAATACACCGAAGAGCACCCCCACCGCCAGAACAAACACCAGAAGGGGAATCCACCGTCGCTTCATCTCGTCGCTTTCACCGGAGTGCCTGTCGCGAACCACTACGCGACCCAACCGGCTAAGCTTAACGGGTATCTCGGGACGTGCCAACGGCGGGTGCCGACTTGATCAACGCGTGCCGGTGTGCGAGAGTGACTCGGGCCGTCTGCAAGCCAGGGAGTTATTGAATGAGAAATCGAGCTGTCCAAGCGATGCGGGGGAGTCTGCTGATGCTCGCGCTGTTCTACCTGCCTGCCGGTTGTCAACGCGACACCACTCCGGGGGGTGCGCGGCGATTGCGAATGGCTCACGTGTACGAAGTCCGCTCGCCAACCCACGCTTTCGGTGCCGGATTGCTGGCCGAACGACTCGCAGCCGCGGACGTCGGGCTGGAGGTCACCGTGTTCCCCGCGGCCCAATTGGGTAGTGAAGCCGAATTGCTGGAGCAACTGGTTGCCGGCGAGTTGGAAATGGCGATTGCCGGCCCTTCGTTCCTGGCGATGTGGCACCCCCCTATCGGAGCCTTTGATGCGGCGTATGTGTTCCGCGATCTCGACCACATGCTGGCCACGGCCCGCGGGGAGATCGGCCAGATGCTGTGGGAGGAACTGAGGACCCGCTACGAGGTGCGTGTGCTGGACACTTGGGTCTACGGGGCACGACACCTGACTTCCAATCGGCCGATCCGCCATCCGGACGACCTCCGCGGCTTCCGGCTGCGGCTGCCCGGAGCCCGTGTCTGGCAGGCTTCGGGCGAAGCTTTGGGGGCCAGTCCGATGCCGGTGGCCTTTGCCGAAGTGTACATGGCCCTGCAGCAGGGGATCGCCGATGGCCAAGAGAATCCGGTGCCGACGATCCAAGCGATGGGTTTTCACGAGGTCCAGCAGTACCTGAGCTTGACGGGCCACATCCAATCGTCGGTGCAGATCCTGATCAACGAGCGGGTTTGGCAACGGCTGGACACGGAGCAGCAGCTGGCCGTGTATCAGGTGGTCCGCTCGCTGGGCGACGAGGTGGCCGCGGGCACTGCCCAGCAGGATCGGGAGATTCTGGAACAATGGCGGGAGAGCGGGGCGCTCACGATTGTCGAGGATGTGGATCGGGAGGCTTTTCGCCGCCGTGCCCGGGACTACTTTGCCACCGGTTTTCCGTTCAGCGACTTGTATCACAAGATCTCACGGCTACCAACGCCCGCTGCGGAACCGGCGGACCCGCTGGCCGAGGAAGCTCGCCACAACGCCCCGGGGGACGCAGCCGATTTTGGAGGAGCGGGACCATGAAACGCCGTTGGCAGGAACTGGCAGAACGCGGCATCCGGGGTGTGATCCAGGTCGAGCGATTGCTGGCAGCCGCGCTGCTGGTGGTCGTCTGCGGGACGATGGCGGCTCAAGTTCTGGCCCGCTACGTCTTCGGCAGACCGATCGCCTGGAGCGAAGAGCTTGCCCGATTTGCCCTGATCTGGCTGGCGTTCATCGCCGCCGCGCTGGTGATGGCCGAAGGCCGGCACATCACCGTGGACGTGGTGTCCGCCTGGCTGGGGCCGCGGGCCCGACTGCGGCTGGATTGCTTCACCAACGGTCTGGTCATGCTGACCTGCCTGATGCTGCTGATCGGCGGCTGGCGGTTCGTCTGGCGCGTGGGCCTGGTCGGCTCGCCCGCCCTGGGGATCCCGATGAGCTGGTGGTATGCTGCGGCCTCCGTGGGGCTCCTGTTGATGGCTTTGCACTGCCTGTTGGAGCTGCTGATGACCGGGTGGCGAGGTGTCCCCTTGCGGGTCTCGTTGGGGTTGGACGAGGAATCAAGGGGCTCGGAAACGGGGGACTCGGCATGATTTTGGCGTTATTGGTCGTGGCCATGCTGGTGCTGCTGCTTGTGCGGGTGCCGGTGGCTTTTGCCCTGCTGCTGCCCTGCCTGCTCTACGTGGCGTTTTCCGAAGATATCTCGCTGGGGGTGGCGCAACAACGGACGGTCGCCGGCCTGAATTCCTTCCCGCTGTTGGCCGTCCCACTGTTCATCATGACCGGTTATCTGAGCAATGCGGCCGGGTTGGCTGATCGTCTGTTCCGCTGGCTGTCCCGTCTGTTGGGTCGTGTTCCGGGCAGCCTGGGTTATGTGAATGTAGCCAGCAGCGTGTTGTTTTCTTGGATGAGCGGTGCGGCGATTGCGGATGCCGCCGCCCTGGGTTCGGTCCTGGTGCCGGCGATGCGGCGGCGCGGCTACGACGAGGGTTTTGCCTTGGGCTTGACCGGCGCCTCGTCGATGATCGGACCGATCATGCCGCCGAGCATTCCGGCGATCATCTATGCGGTGACGGCGGGAGTCTCGGTCGGTTCGCTCTTCTTTGCCGGCATCGTTCCCGCCTTGGTTTTAGCAGGCGTGTTGTGCGTGTACGTATTCTGCGCATCGCGAGGGCAAGTGGAAACCGAAGCGGACCCTCCCGCGGCCAGCAGTCTGCTTTCGGCCACCCTGCAGGCGGTTCCTACTTTGGGAACCCCCGTAATTATTTTGGGGGGTATTTTGGGCGGCCTGTTCACGCCCACCGAGGCGGCTGCGGCGGCCGTGATGTACGTGCTGTTCCTGAGCGCCTGCTACCGTTCTCTCCCGCTGCGGAAACTGTACGCAGTGCTGTTGCGCACCGTGGTCACCACGGGATCGATCATGCTGATCGTGGCAGCCGCCCACCTGTTCGGATGGGTGATCGCGCGCGAACAGGGGCCCCAACGGGTCGCGGACGCCCTCTTGCGACTCACGCAAAATCCCTATGTGTTCCTGCTCCTGGTCAATTTGGCCCTGCTGCTGGTCGGCATGCTCCTCGAACCCGTGGCCGCGCTGCTGATCACGGTTCCGGTCCTGCTGCCGGTGGCGATCGAGTTTGGCATTGATCCGCTGCACCTGGGGGTGGTGATGGTGCTGAACCTGGTCATCGGCCTGCTGACTCCACCCGTCGGGCTGGTATTGTATGTCCTGAGTTCGGTGACGGGGGTTCCGTTCCCGCGGGTGGTGCGCGGTACCCTGCCCTTCCTGATCCCGCTGGCGGTGACCTTGTTGCTGGTCACCTTCGTGCCGTCGCTCAGTCTGTGGGTCCCGCGGGTGTTTGGCGTTTGAGTTCCGCAACGGCGGGCTTAGACTTCCTTGGCGTCGATCCAGCTCATCAGGCGTCGCAGCTGGCGGCCGACTTCTTCGATTTCCAGTTGCCGGTCTTGGCGACGAGCGGCCTTGAAGGCAGGCGCTCCGGCCTTGTTCTCCAGGATCCATTCTTTGGCGAACTGGCCGCTGCGGATCTCGGCCAGAATCTTTTTCATTTCCTCGCGGGTCTGCTCGTTGACAATTCGCGGGCCGCGAGTGTAGTCGCCGTACTCGGCCGTGTTCGACACGCTGTAGCGCATGTAGTTCAACCCGCCCTGATAGAACAGGTCGACGATCAACTTCAACTCGTGCAAGCACTCGAAGTAGGCCATTTCCGGCTGATAACCGGCTTCGACCAGCGTTTCGAAAGCCGCTTTGACCAACTGGCTCACCCCGCCGCACAGCACGACCTGCTCGCCGAACAAGTCGGTTTCGGTTTCTTCGGCAAAGGTTGTCTCGATCACGCCGCCCCGGGTTCCGCCAATGCCCTTGGCATAGGCCAAGCCAAGGGCCCGCGTGGATTCCGCCGCTCCGTCGCTAACCGCGATCAGGCAGGGCACGCCCCCCCCCTTGACAAACTCGCTGCGGACCAAGTGACCCGGCCCTTTGGGGGCCACCAACAACGCATCGACTCCCGGAGGAGGCTCGACTTGTCCAAAATGAATGTTGAAGCCGTGCGAACACATCAGCACATTGCCCGGCCGCAAATGCGGGGCGATCCGGCTGCGATAAACGTCGCCCTGGATCTCGTCGGGCAGCAGGACTTGAATCAGATCCCCTTTTTGGACTGCTTCCTCGGTCGGCAGCGGTTCGAAACCATTGTCCTGAGCCAGCTGGTAATTGGCCGTGCCAGGCAATTCACTGACAACAACCTGACAGCCGCTTTCGCGGAGATTCAGGGCTTGGGCATGGCCTTGGGAGCCGAACCCCAGAATCGCGATCGTTTTGTCTTGGAGCAGGCTGAGGTCGGCATCGTTGTCATAGTAGATCTTGGCGGGCATGTTCTGATTCCTCGCGATCGAAAAAAGGAAAGACTTAGTCGGTGGAAGGTGGGGACACGAGTTTGGGTGACTCGGGATGGCTGCGGGCCATGGCGATCCGCCCGGTGCGGACAAGTTCGACGATTCCGAAAGGACGCATCCGGTCGATGAAGGCTTCGATTTTGCTTTCCCGGCCGGAGATTTCGATCATCACTTCGTTTTCGCCCACGTCGACAATGCGCCCCCGAAATACCTCGACCAACTCCTTGATTTCGGTGCGTTTCCCCCCGGCGGGTGCTTGGACACGCAACAGCATCATGTCTCGCTCGACATGCTCCTGGCTGCTAACGTCGTCGACGCGCACCACCGTCACGATTTTTTCCAGCTGCTTGCGGACCTGTTCCAGAACGCGATCATCGCCGACCACGACAAAGGTCATGCGGGACAGCTGAGGATTTTCGGTTTCGCCCACGGCGAGCGAATCGATATTGTACCCGCGGGAGGCGAGCATACCCGAGATATGGGCCAGCACGCCGGGCACGTTTTGCACAAGGGCCGAAAGCACATGTCGCATCTTGGCAGCAACTCCCCTCTCGTCAAACAAAACCGCCGATCTTAGCTTTCGCCGGGCGGACTGACAAGGGGAGCGAGCGAGGCAACGGGTCGCGGGTCACCACGCGGGACATCGTCACAACGGGGGGGGGATGTGGCTGGCAAGCCATCCGCGACCGGTGGGAGCAGCTATCCCCAGAACTGCCACCAGGGCCGCTTCGGTTTGACCGCCACAGGCTGCCGGCCGATCACCCCACTGGCCCGCGCGTTGCGAAACTGATCGGCACAGTACTGGGCTTTGCCGAGATCCGCCCCCAAGAAGTTCGCGCCGTCCAGCTTGGCATCCGTCAGGTTCGCGGACACGAGGATCGCCCCGTTGAGTCGCGAGCCGCGGAGATCGGCCCGACTCAAATTGGCTTCGGAGAAATCACCGCGGACATCCGCGACGCTGAGATCCGTTCCCACCAGCTTCGCGCCGCGGAAATCGCACTGGGTCAGCCGGGCATAGCGAAATACGGAATTGGAAAAATCGGTGCCATGCGCCTGGGCGCCTTCCAGATTGGCTTCGGTAAAGTCGCAGTCGGTGACTTGGGCTTCATCGAAGATGGCGCCTGCCAGACTGGCCTCGTAGAAGCTGGCTTTGTGCAACTCCGCTCCGGTGAAATCCGCCCGCCGCAAATCGGCATTACGGAAGTTGACGCCGTTCAACTTGAAGCCCGCAAATTTGGCCCCGGCCAGTTTGTGACCTGCCAGCGAAAGACCCTCCAACGAATCTGCGTCCAACTGATGCAGGACTTGCTTCGTTTCTCTGTGCCTGATTTCAATCACGGTTCCACCTCTTCAGGGACGGTTTTCGCCATCGCGGCGTTTGATCAGGGTAACCTCGTTTCCGAGTCCGTTGAACGTCACCTCATCCATGAACGTGGTCATCCGAAACAGGCCTTGCCCCTCGTCACAATCCAAACGGGCGACGTCGCCCGGGCGGGGAACCCGGGAAATGTCAAATCCGGGGCCCTCGTCCCGAATCACAAATTTCGCTTCGTCACGGTCCATCAATGCGTCCAGATAAACCTTCCGATCCCGGTACGGCGCCTCCGACGCACGCTCCGCTGCCAATCCCTCGAGTTGGGCCGCCCGCAATACCTCCCGCGCCCGAGGCAACTGCTCCGTCGTGATCTCCAGATTCCCGCGGAACATGGCATTCAGCAACGCATGCTCCAACGCCAGACCAATCCGCACGCGGTCGGTCGAATCGGAAAGACCCAAACCCGACATCATCTGCAACAATAGATTGATCAAGGGGCCGATCAATCGCGTGTCGTTCCCCAACGTGAACACAAACTCGTTCCGCTGCAGACAACCCAATAACAACTCGTAGCTGCGGTCGATCTCCGCCGCATGCAACACCTGATCAATCTCTTCGATCAGCTTCTCCCGCATCTGAGATTTGGGCACGTAGCCCGCCGCGCCGTCTTCCAAAGCCTCGATCACCAACGCGTCCGTGCCCTGTCCCGTGATCAGAATCACCGGCGTGCCCGGATAATGAAAACGCACGGCTCGCACCACCTGCAAGCCGTTGATGCCGGGCATCATCATGTCGGTCAAGATCAGATCGTAACGCTGACGGCTTTCCAGCCGCTGCACCACTTCTTTGCCCGTGCTGACCGCGTCGACTTCAAACTGCGATTGCTCCAGCAGCGCCCGAATCTGCAAGCTCTGCGTCTGGCTGTCCTCGGCTAACAGGATCCGCGTCATGAGCTATCTCCTCTGCTGTCAGCGACGGCTCGTTCTTGCCGTCCAGGGAAACTCTCGCCGTGGGACAGCTCGGTTGCCACCATCAGCGTTCCGAACCTGACCCCCCCGCCAATATAACACATCTCCGACAACGAGAGCGGGAAACTCCGCCTGCACGCTTCTCGACTCGAGGTCCGTTCGGCCGCAACGAACGGTGCCGCAGTCTATCGTAACGTTTGGTTAACGGAATGAATAGCCGCTGTCAAGTGGCTGGGCGGGGTTCCGCGACATCGTGATTATCCCCCCTGAAGAACTCGTTTGAGGTCGAGTGTGCGGATTGGACTCGCTCTGTCCGTCTTTCCCCGCCCTCGCCGCGGTTTTGTCAGCAGGCAAGATGGGAATTCCCCGCCCACAAGCGTATCATTGTCAGGGCGTGGTAGGTTTTCGAGGCGAACAGCCCTGCGACTCCCGCCGGGAGACGCAGCCCGCCCGAGTCCACGCGTCTGGCGAAATGGAGCGGTTTGCAGGAAAGACCCGGGGAGAATCGTCGAATCCCCCGAGGAAGGAAGCCCCCACCGTTGCTACAAAATATGAGGTTGCATCATGTACCAGGACTTGCGGCTGAACAACCCCTGGATGGTGGCAGTTTGGCCAGGTATTGGCCAAGTTGCCATCAGTGCAGGCTACTACTTGATGGCCAAGCTAGGAACCCATGTGGTTGCGGAGCTACCCCCGGAAGGACTATTTGATGTGGACCATGTGGATGTCAAGCAAGGTTTGATTCGCACGGGACGTTTGCCTCGCAATCGGTTATTTTTGTGGACGGACCCCCGAGGCCAACGCGATATTGTGATTTTTGTGGGCGAGGCCCAACCGCCCATGGGCAAGTATGCGTTTTGCCGCAAGATTGTGCGATTCGCTCAGGATCTGGGGGTCGAACGGATTTTCACGTTCGCGGCGATGGCTTCCGAGATGCGTCCGGAAGATCATTCCAGGGTTTTCGGGGCCGCCGTGGATCGGGAGAGTTTGAGCGAGCTGCAGGCGATGGATTTGGAGATCATGGAAGAGGGCCGCATCGGCGGCCTGAATGGGATCCTGCTGGGAATTGCGGGCGAAAGCGACCTGCGCGGTGCCTGCTTGCTGGGCGAAATGCCCCAGATGTTCGCGCAATTGCCCTACCCCCAGGCTTCGCTGGCCGTGTTGCGCGCGTTTTCCCGACTGGCCGGAATCCAGGTCGATGTGAGCGAATTGGCGGAGCAGGCAGCTGCGGTGGACGAAAAACTGGGAGAGTTGCTGGCCAGTGTCGAACGGGCGATGGAACAACCGGAATCGGAAGCACCGGAGACGTGGCGAATTCACCCGGAAGAGGAGGATTCGCTGACGCCGTCAGAACAGCGACGGATCGAAGATCTGTTCGCTCTGGTGCGTCAGGATCGTTCGAAAGCGTACGAGTTGAAGCGGGAACTGGACCGGTTGGAGGTTTTCCGAGAGTACGAAGACCGCTTCCTGGACTTATTCAAGAAGCCGCAGTAGCCGCGTGGCCAGGGTTATTCTTTTTTTCGCTCCCCCAATCTGAGGACAGTAGTCGAAAGTGGCAGCTCGGATCCCGCACCGCGACATCCCGTTTTCGGTTCCCTTCCTGCATCGTTTGCGTTTCACTCAGGACGTGTTGGGGGCCGAACAGCACCTGCTGGCCGACGTGTTCGAGTCACCGCTGGGGTCGGCCGCTCGGGTTCAGTTCTGGATCGACCGGAATGTCGCGGAAGGGCAACCCCGCCTGCTGGATCAGATCGAGGATTTTGCGGAGCAGCACGGGGATCGCATTTCGCTGGAACGCCCCCTGCAATTGGTGGACGGCGGTGAAGCGATCAAGAACGAACCGCAGGGTTTATTGAGTATCTTGCAAGCGATGCATGCCGCGAATCTGGACCGGAGGAGCTACGTGGTGGTGATCGGGGGCGGCGCTGTGCTGGATGCCCTGGGTTTTGCTGCGGCGATCGCTCACCGGGGAATTCGCC
>SLMF01000577.1 GCA_007133715.1 Planctomycetaceae bacterium | reverse complement strand
GTCAGGAACACTTGGAGGATTGTCCCGGCCAGCTCCTCATCTCCCATCAATCGCGCAACCAGAGCAGTCCGCTCAAAGACCTTCTCCATCTCCCTGCCTTTTGCTTCCTGATCTTTGATTTCCCCATCCCCTTTCGGCAGCCATTTCTCCAACGCCTCGGCCAGGCTCCGGGGCGAGACGGGCTTGGTTACATAATCGTTCATACCCGCAGCCAGGCACCTCTCCCGGTCGCCCTGCATGGCGTAGGCGGTCAGGGCGATGACGGGAAGGTTCCGTTGGGGAATTTCGGATCGAGGGTTGCGGAGACACCGAGTGGCCTGCAGACCGTCCATTTCCGGCATCTGCACGTCCATGAACACCAAGTCGTAGGGCAGGATCTTAAGTGCCTCGAGTGCCTCGCGCCCGTTGGCCACGGCGTCGGCCGTGACGCCCAGTCTTCTGAGAATTCCCAAGGCCACCTGCTGGTTGGTGATGTTGTCCTCAGCCAGCAGGACACGAGCCTTGCGGTGTGCGAAACTGGGCGGCGACTCGCGCCTCGTTCGGCAGGTATTGACAATTCGAGGCGCGCCGTCCGCACCGCAGAACAGCGTTTGGGCGAGTGTCACTTTCAGCTTCTCGTAATGGACCGGCTTAATCGCATAAGCGGAAAAGCCGATTTCCAACAGTCGCCGGGCATCGATAGGTTCGCCCAGCGAGGTAAGCATAACCAAACACGTGTCCGCGAGTGTGGCATCCGCCTTCACTGTGCGGGCCACAGACTCGCCATCCATGACTGGCATCTGCTTGTCCACGATGGCGAGCCGGAAAGGATCGTGCTCGCTCAACGCCTTGTAAATCGCTCGCAGTCCCGACGGTCCGTCGGACGCCTCCTCCGCACGCATGCCCCAGGAACCCAGGCGGGTGAGCAGGATTTCACGGCTGGTGGCGTTGTCATCAATGATCAACACCCGCACCCCGGAAAGTTCGGCGGGCGGCGCCTGCTCCCGCTCCGCATCTGCCTGGAAACCGAAACGCGCCGTGAACCAGAACTCCGAGCCTTGACCTACTACGCTTTCCACACCGACTTGGCCGCCCATCAATTTGGCAAGCTTTGCAGAGATGGCCAGTCCCAGGCCTGTGCCGCCATACTTGCGCTTGGTCGATGTTTCCACCTGGAAGAACTCCTGGAACAACATGTCCATCTTGTCCGCTGGGATGCCGATGCCCGTATCGCGCACGGAAAACCTCAGTAAACAGGAATCCTCTTGTGCACCTCCAGGCGCCTTCACTCTCTCCACCCCGACTGCTACCTCCCCTTGGTGCGTGAACTTCACCGCGTTGCCGGTCAGGTTGACGAGGATCTGGCGCAGCCGGCCCGGGTCACCCAACAGCAACGTGGGCACGTCCAGATGGGCGGCGCAGATCAGTTCCAACCCCTTCTTATGGGCCTGTAGGGCCATGATCGCGGCCAAGTCATCCAGCAAACTCTGCAGGTCGAAGTCCAGGATCTCCAGTTCGAGCTTGCCCGCCTCGATCTTTGAAAAGTCCAGGATGTCGTTGATGAGCGTGAGCAGCGACTCGCTGCTGGACTTGACGTTCTCGGCGAAGCGGCGCTGTTCCTCGGTCAACTCCGTGTCGAGCAGCAGGCCCGTCATGCCGATCACTCCGTTCATGGGGGTGCGGATCTCGTGGCTCACGTTGGCCAGAAACTCGCTCTTGGCGATGTTGGCCAGCTCGGCCTGCTGGGCCAGCTCGTTGGCCCGGGCGGTGGCTTCCTCCAGTTCCCGGTTGGTTTTCCGGAGCGCTTCTTCGGTTTTTTTGCGGGCAGTGATGTCCACTACAAAGCCGGTCAGGGATACGGGTCTGCCGGCGGCGTCACGCCGAATGCCCGCCGTTTCTTTGACCCAATGCACTGAACCGTGTTTGGTGACGATACGGTGTTCATAGTCCACCGGTATAGCTTTTTTGCTTTCGGTTATCGGTTTGTTTTTGGCAAGAACCGCCTCCTGGTCTTCCGGGTGCACCCACTTGATAAAGTCCTGGTAGGTCCCTTCAAACTCACCTTCCTCAAGTCCGAACAGTGCTTCGCACTCCTTGGACCAGTGCAAAGTTCCTTCCTGAATGTTGTATTCCCACAGCCCCATCTCGTTAAAGGCTTGAGCCTGGGACAGCCTTTGCTGGTTCTCCCGCAGTGCCTGCTCGGACTGCAGTCTGCCCAGGATCGACCCGAGCTGCCCGGCGTAGAGCTCTACCGCCTCCCGGTTTTGGAGTTCCCGGCCCCGGGCCATGAACAGGATGAGATCGCCCAGGCTGGCCTGGCCGGAGTGGGCCAGTTCGATCACGTAGATGTCGCCAATGCCAAAGAGCTGTTGGAGCAGGGAGGACTGGGTCAGGCCGATCGCGCCCATCGCGGCCTGGTGGAGAGTGGGGAAGTGCACCAGTCGGCCGCCCTGGAGGGCGCGGACCCGCTCGGGGATGATCTCCCAGCCGTGCCCGACCAGGGAAAACCCCAGGAGCTGCGAGGCACGCTCGACGGCCTTGGGTACCCCGGCAATGGCCCGGGTCACCGACCTGGTGCGGTCTGCCTGGTAGAGATTGAGCGCGGCGTACTTCGCCCCCGAGAGCGCCAGCACCGTATCGGCCGGTTTCTGGTGATCAAAGTCCTCCAGACCGGCTTCGAGCAGTTCCCGGTTCATGGCCAGGAGAGAGTGCATGGTGGCCAGTTCTGCTTTCCGGCTGGTGATTTCGGTGAACACGGTGGTGAAGCAGTCCGGTTCGTCACGGACGGCGGTCACCTCGTACCAGCGCCCGAGCGGATCGGAATACTGCTCCAAGGTGGCCGGCTCCCCCTGCGCGGCCACCCGGCCGTAGGTGCCGATCCAGTCAAACTCTACGGTCTCGATCGCGGGAAGCACGGCCGTCACCCGGCGGCCAAGCAGCGCCTCCCGCTTCAGCCCGGTCATCTGCTCGAAGGCCGTATTGACCTGGAGAAAGACATAGTCGACCGGCCTGCCTGAACCATCCGTCAGAATACGGTGCCGGGCAATGGCCATGGGCAAAGTATCGATCAGGTGGTGTTGATGATCTTTGGAACTCATGTCCGTAATTCTGACACAAAACGCGGTGAAAGGGAACAAGCTGAACGTGATCACGATGTACGCCGGATAATCGGCAAATGCTGTTCATTTGTTCATGCACAATAAATCTCCTCGAGGAGCCTGATCGCTGGATCGAGGTATTCGAGGGGGGGTACTCCATGTTGTTCTTTGCCTGGTGCCGCAAATCACAATTGAAGGCCACCCAGGCAGGTCGAACAAACAGGCGTCCTTGCGCAGACGGCTGACGACCACGATGCCCATTTTCATTACCGGGAGAAGAAACGGTCTGATCGCATAGGCCCCATCGGCCGCCAGCCAGACCTTCGCTTTCACACCCAGCGCAACGAGCGACTGCATGCACCCGGCCAGCGGCTCCACTCCGAGCTCATGTTTGGTGCGGAATTCCCGGCCATATTTTTTTGCTGAACGCCTCGCGCGTAACTCCTTTAATCACGACACCGTGTGCCCTCGGCATAGACCGAAGGAGGGGCTTTGTGCTTGATTGACAGGATTTCCCCCACAAGTAAGATGCACGATGTTGAGCAACGGTTGCTTTGCACGCTGGCCGTTTCGGCCGGCGGTACCGAGGCGACGATGTTCGCCTGAAGTGCAGGCAAAGGACGGAACGGGTCGATGCCGCAAACGGACCGCTTTGGTTTACTTGGCACAGCTGGCCCTTCCTCAGTCCGAGTCGACCCCACGCAGTGGCACGTCCGACACATAGCCACGCGGGTTAAACGCTGCAGGTGATCTCCCTTGCTAGAGGGGCTTGCCGGGCGGGGCGAATTGCTTACATTTTAGTCGCTGCGGCCGAGGGGCAGGTCCGTGGGACGCCTCGACGGCTGCAGGGGTTAAGCACGTCCCTTAGAAGTGAGCCTCCAATGAAGAAACTGCTTGTCGCCAATCGGAGCGAGATCGCCATCCGTGTGTTTCGGGCCGCCAGTGAACTCGGGCTGAATACGGTGGCCGTGTACAGTTATGAGGATCGCTTTTCGTTGCACCGCTTGAAGGCCGCCGAAGCGTATCTCGTCGGGCCCGAGCGGGGTGGAGAGCCGGTCAAGTCGTATTTGAACATCCCCGCGTTGTTGGAAATCGCTGTCCGTCATGGGATCGACGCGATCCATCCCGGCTACGGCTTTCTCTCCGAGAACCCTGATTTTGCCCGCGCCTGCGAGGAACACGGCATCGCCTTTGTCGGTCCCCGGCCTGAGCATCTTGACATGCTGGGCGATAAGACGGCTGCCAAGCGGATCGCGAAGAAGGCGGGTGTACCGACGGTCCCGGGTTCGGCGAAGGCGCTCACCGACCCGCAGGAGGTGCGTGAAGCGGCGCAGCAGGTCGGTTACCCGATCATCCTGAAGGCCAGTTTCGGCGGGGGCGGACGCGGCATGCGCGTCGTCCT
Source organism: Planctomycetaceae bacterium (assembly GCA_007133715.1). Classification (GTDB taxonomy): domain Bacteria; phylum Planctomycetota; class Planctomycetia; order Pirellulales; family Pirellulaceae; genus SLMF01. Next base: position 4,213 of record SLMF01000577.1, on the reverse strand, counting down.
GGACCCTGGCGAGCTGGACGAGAAGCTGGCCGAAGCGCAACGCGAAGCGGGCGCGGCGTTCGGGAAAGGCGACGTCTTCATCGAACGCTACATCCAGCGTGCCAAGCACATCGAGGTGCAGATCCTCGGCGATCATCACGGCCAGCTCGTCCACCTTTGGGAACGAGACTGTTCGGTGCAGCGACGCCATCAGAAGGTGGTCGAGGTGGCTCCGAGCATCAATCTGCCGTACGAACTGCGGACCGCCATTTGTGAAGCAGCGGTCCGGCTCGGTCGCGAAATCGACTATGTGTGCGCCGGCACGGTCGAGTTTCTGGTGAACCTGGATACGCAGGAGTTCTACTTCATCGAGGTGAATCCGCGCGTCCAGGTGGAACACACGGTCACGGAAATGGTGACCGAGATCGACATCGTGCGCAGCCAGATTCTGATTACCCAGGGACGGAACATGCACGAGGAGCCGGCTGCGGTACCGTTCCAGGAGGATATCCGTACCAACGGCTATGCCCTGCAAAGCCGCATCACCACCGAAGACCCGGAAAACCACTTCATCCCCGACTATGGCCGCTTGGCACACTATCGTTCGCCGGGTGGATTTGCGATCCGTCTGGATGCCGGCACAGGCTACAGCGGAGCGGTGATCACGCCGTACTTCGATTCCCTGCTGGTCAAGCTCACGACTTGGGGCAGCACACTTGAAAAAGCCGTGCGCCGCATGGATCGGGCGCTTCGCGAGTTCCGCGTCCGCGGTGTCAAGACCAACATCCCGTTCCTGGAGAACCTGGTCCTGCATCCCACCTTCCTTTCCGGGGATGCCACGACCACGTTCATCGATGCCACGCCGGAGCTTTTCCAGTTCCAACCTCGACCGGAACGTTCGACCGGGATTCTGGCCTACTTGGGAGAAGTGATTGTCAACGGACGGGCGGATGTAAAAGACAAGATCGATCCCCAGAAGAAGCTGCTTGAGCCAACCGTGCCCGAGTACCCCCGCACGATGCCGCCCCCGGCCGGCCTGCGCGACAAACTGCTCGAGCTCGGACCCGAGGGCTTTGCCGCTTGGGTTCGAGATTACCAGCCCTTGCTCTTGACCGACACGACCCTGCGCGATGCGCACCAGTCGCTCTTGGCCACCCGTTTCCGTTCCTTCGACATGCTCCAGGTGGCCGACTGCATCGCTCATCGGCTGCCCGAGTTGTTCAGTCTGGAGATGTGGGGCGGGGCCACGTTTGATACGGCAATGCGCTTCCTGCAGGAATGCCCCTGGGAACGGCTGGCTCAGCTTCGCAGCCGGATTCCCAACATTCCCTTTCAGATGCTGTTGCGGGCCAGCAACGCGGTCGGCTACACCAATTACCCCGACAACGTGGTGCGGGAATTCATCCGCACAAGCGCAGCCGAAGGAATTGACATTTTCCGCATCTTCGATTCGCTCAACTGGGTCGAGAACATGAAGGTGGCCATGCAAACGGTGCGGGAAGAAACCTCTTCCGTATGTGAGGCAGCCATCTGTTACACCGGTGACATGCTCGATCCGCGGCGGACCAAGTTCCATCTCGGTTATTACTTGAAATTGGCCAGAGAACTCGAATCGCTGGGCGCCCACATCATCGCCATCAAAGACATGGCCGGCTTGTGCAAACCGCAGGCAGCTTATGAACTGGTCAAGGCCTTGCGCCAAGAAGTGAGCGTGCCCATCCACTTCCATACCCACGACACCAGCGGCATCAATGCAGCCAGCATCCTCCGCGCGGCCGATGCCGGCGTGGACGTGGCCGACGCGGCACTCTCTACCATGAGCGGCATGACCAGCCAGCCCTGCCTCAATTCGATCGTGGCGGCGCTCCAGCACACGCCACGCGATTCCGGGCTGTCCCTGGACAGTCTCAATCGACTCAGCGACTACTGGGCGACCGTACGGGAGACCTACTATCCCTTCGAGGAAAACCTCAAATCGCCCAGTAGCGAAGTCTACCAGCATGAGATGCCCGGCGGTCAGTTCACCAATCTCCGCCAGCAGGCCGCCAGCCTCGGCCTGCGCGACCGCTGGCCCGATGTCTGTGCCGCCTACGCCACCGCTAACCAGCTCTTCGGCGATATCGTAAAGGTTACCCCTTCCAGCAAAGTGGTGGGCGACATGGCCATTTTCATGGTCCACAACAACCTGACGGCCGAGGATATCCTGAACCCCAAACGCCAACTGAGTTTCCCCAAGAGCGTGGTCGGCATGATGCAGGGCATGCTGGGGCGGCCGCAGGAGGGCTGGCCCGAAAAAGTTCGCAAGATCGTGCTGGATTCGGCAGCCGCAAATGGGTTCGACCACCGGCCCGGCGCGAAACTCGAACCGGCTGACTTCACCAATACCCGCCAGGAACTGGCACTCAAGACAGGAACCCAGCCCTCCGATCGTGACGTACTCTCCTACCTGCTCTATCCGCAGGTCTTCCTCGACTACTTCCAGCATCGCGAAAAATATAGCGACACGTCGGTTATCCCCACCCGCCCCTTCTTCTATGGCCTGAGCAGCAACGAGGAGGTCACGATCGAGGTCGAACCGGGGAAGTCGCTGATCGTGAGTTTTCTTACCATAAGCGACGTTCATGAAGACGGTACTCGCACGGTGTTCTTCGAACTCAACGGCCAGCCGCGAACGGTGCGAGTAACCGATCGTTCGGTCCAGAGCGAGTTGCACGTCCATCCCAAGGCCGAGCCGGACAATCCGCATCACGTAGCCGCTTCCATGCCAGGCAAAGTCAGCCGGGTCAATGTCAGCAAGGGCGACCAAGTGAAGCAAGGGGCGGGACTCCTGTCGCTCGAGGCGATGAAGATGGAAGCGGCCGTATACGCGCCCCGCGATGCGACCATTGCCGAGGTGCTGGTGGAAACCGGAAGCATCGTCGCTGCCGGCGATCTGCTGGTGGTGCTGGAAGGTTAGAACCCGGTATGCCCGAGCCTTGCGGTAAACCGTATGATGTGAACCTTCTCGGGGATCGAGTGCGGCCGCTCGAACTGCGGCACGCACGCGCCACCGGCAGCACGAACACCTGGGCCAAACTCGAGTCTCAGGCCGGGACGGTCCGGGCTCCGGCATTGTTTGTTGCCGATTCACAAGAGGCCGGCAGAGGCCGGGGAACCAATACCTGGTGGTCCGCACCCGGCAACATCGCCGCCACTTTCGTCATGCCGCAAAACGCTCACCTCGCCTTCGGCCTGGTGCCGCTACTGGCCGGCCTCGCACTGCGGCGCGCACTCGTAACGCTGACCGCCTGCGAAGAGATTGCCCTCAAGTGGCCCAACGACCTTGTCGTCGGCCGCCGCAAGACGGCCGGACTGCTTTGCGAGCGCTTGCAACAGGTTGACCTGATCGGGGTGGGGGTCAATGTCAATGCCGGCAGCCAAGAAGCGCCTGCAGAGCTTCGTGAGCGAATCGTCGCGCTCCGCGAACTCACCGGCAACGCTTGGGACCTGAACGAGGTGCTTTGCGAAATCAGCCACCAAATGCTTCAAGTCCTCTCCGTCGAATCCCAAAGTGCCACTCACAAGCTGCTCCGGGAATACTCGCGACACCATTGGCCGACAGGCAAGAACGTCGAACTGGTTGACACCGATCGGGCACCTCGGGTCGGCGGCCGTTGCGCCGGCATCGATTCTCAGGGGCGACTTGTCTTGAACACAGGACTGGAATGCCACCCACTGCTCACGGGAAGCATCGTCTCGGTCACGTCGGTATGAGAGCCAGACCGATGTTGATCGAAGCGGCACAGCACCTGGACAGGCATCCCGGCCCGTTGGGCCACTTCTTCCGCCGCTTGGCCCAGAAGAAGAACCGCAACGTGGCGGTGGTGGCCGGTGCGCGGAAACTGGCCACAATCGCTTGGCTGATGCTGACGAGCAACGAGCCGTACCGCGATGCGCTGCCCAGTACCACGGGGGCGAAGTGGTCGCGGTTGCGGATCAAGGCCACGAGGCAACGGTGCCGGGGCGGCTCCGCCAAGGGCGAGAAGCCCACGGCGAAACTGCCGGGCGGCAGTGGCACAATCAAGGCGTTGGCTGAGGTCGATGACAGCGAATGCCTGCCGCAGACCGGCTCGCTGACGGCGGGTGAGCAGCGGGTCGTGGAGCGGACGGAGTGCGGGGACTTCGTGCCACGCATCGCCCAAACGCAGGTCGCCCCCCGCCGCCCGGTAAAGCCGGCAGGGCGTAGCGAACACCG
>SLMF01000330.1 GCA_007133715.1 Planctomycetaceae bacterium | reverse complement strand
CCCCCAAGCCCACCTGGACAACTCGCCCTACGGTTGGTGCTGGGCGTTTGCCGAGTTTCTGGACAGCCACCCGGATTATCGGGCCCGTTTCCGGGCGTTGGGTGAGCGGCTGGGCCAGCCGGATTTCACGGCCCGATTTCGCGAGGAGCTAGCGGACGATTGGTCCGATCTGAACGAGCAGTGGCAGGTCTTCGTGTTGGATTTGGACTACGGATATGACTTGCAGCGGGCGGCCATTCAACGGCGACCGGTTCAGCCGCTTCCGCCGACGGGAGCCCGCGTTTCGATCGCTGCGGCTCGCGGCTGGCAATCGACCGGTATTCGTTTGGAAGCGGGTCAGCGTTACGAGATCGTTGCCACGGGGCGGTATCAGGTGGCGGACACCTCGGAGATCTGGTGGTGCGAGCCGGGGGGTGTAACGATCCGCTATCATCAGGGTCGCCCGTTGGGCAAGCTGCTGGGCGCGATTCGGGATGAAACGCAGCCCCTGTCGGGGGTCTCGCCCCTGACACGCCCCGAGCCGATCGGTTTATCTCGCATTTGGGAGCCGCGATCCGGCGGTACCTTGTACTTGCGCATCAACGAATCGGCCGCCGACTTGCACGACAACGCCGGTCAGCTGACAGTGCAAATCGGTCCGTTGTAGCGGGGCAGACGCTCGAAAGCCTGCCCCCCCTCTTCCGTCCACGAGTCCCAGGTCTTGCGGGACTCGAAGAAGGCCTCTGGGACCGGTACAATGGGTCCGACTGCCGAGCCCCCCCAAGCACAGAAAACCAAGGTGATTCATGCCGAATCCGTTGCTACCGCAGCATCAGACCATCGCCTACCGACATCACCTCAGAAAACCAAGGTGATTCATGCCGAATCCGTTGCTACTTCCCGAGTTTCGCGAACTGTTGACCGAGGGCAACACGGAGACGCTGACCGAGCTGATGAGTGATATGCACCCCGCTTCCATTGCGGAGTTCTCGGAAGGGCTGGATGTCGACGAAACTTGGCAACTGCTCAGTTACGCCCCGATTGAACGTCAAGCCGAAGTTTTCAGCTTCTACCCCACGGAAAACCAGGAGGAATTGGTCAGCGACGTGGGACGCGAGCGGATGTCCAGTCTGCTGGAAGCAATGTCGCACGATGACCGTGTCGATCTGCTGAAGCAGTTGGACGAAGACGTGGTCGAGAGCCTGCTGCCTTTGGTGGCTCGGGCGGATCGCGAGGATATTCGCAAGCTGATGTCGTATCCCGAGCACACGGCCGGGGCCGTGATGACAACCGACTATGCGACGCTGCCCGCCGATGCGACCGTCAGCGAAGCCCTCTCGCTGTTGCGGCGTCAGGCTCCGAATGCCGAGACGATCTATTACGTATACGTAGTGGATAAAGATCGCCATTTGGTTGGGTTCGTGTCGCTCCAGGACTTGATCTTGGCACGGCCGACCGCCTTGGTCCGCGACATCATGCAACCGGAGGTCGTCTGCGTTGCGGTGGAACAGGATCGGGAGGAAGTCGCTCAGGAACTGGCGAAATACGACTTTTTGGCAATCCCGGTCGTGGACGAGCAGAATCGGCTGGTCGGGATCGTGACGCACGACGATGTCGCGGACGTGATGGAAGCCGAGGCCACAGAGGACTTTCATCTGGCAGCCGCGGTCACGCCGTTGATTCGCGGATATGGGCAAAGCGGCGTCTGGTCCTTGTACCGTCGCCGCATTGGATGGCTGCTGATGCTGGTGTTTGTCAGCCTCCTTTCTTCTGGGGTAATCGAAGCCTATGAGGAGGTACTGCACTCGGTCATCGCCTTGGCCTTCTTCCTGCCCCTGCTGATCGACAGCGGCGGCAACACCGGCTCCCAGGCATCCACTCTCATTGTGAGAGCCTTGGCAACCGACGAGGTGGATCCGAAGCAGTTGATGCAGATTGTGTGGAAGGAACTGAGTGTCGGACTGTCGTTAGGGGTCACGATGGCGGTGGCCAGTTTCTTTCTCGCCATGTTCCGTGGCGGATTCGATGTGGGTTTGATCGTCGGTATTTCGATGCTGTGTATCGTGTTGACCAGCAATCTCTTGGGGGTGATGCTGCCGTTTTTGCTGTCGAAATTGCGGGTCGATCCTGCGGTGGCCAGCAGTCCGTTGATCACCACGGTGGCCGATGTGTTGGGTCTGCTGCTGTATTTTGTGGTGGCAACGCAGATGATGGCCTGGCTGGGAACTTTGGAGCGGCTGTGATGGGAAAGGCAATGATTGGTCAACCGGCGGCGGATTTCTCGCTACCCTGTATCCGCGGGGGGCAAACGGAACCTACGCAGGTGAGCTTGCGTGATTACCGGGGTAGTTGGCTGGCATTGTTTTTCTATCCACGAGACTTCTCGTTTGTCTGCCCGACGGAGTTGACGACATTCAGTGCGCGGTGGTCGGATTTTCAGCAGCGCCGTTGTGAAATGCTGGGGATCAGTGTCGATCCGATCGCGATCCATCGGGAGTGGATGGAAACCGCTCTTGAGGAGGGAGGTGTCGGGCCTTTGCAGTATCCCTTGGCCTCCGACCCTGACGGGGTGGCGGCTCGTGCTTACGGGGTTTGGGAACCGCGGAAGCGGGTGGCGACTCGCGGTTTGTTCCTGATCGACCCGGCGGGCGAGCTGGCGTATGCGGTGATGCACGATTTGAGCGTTGGTCGCAATGCGGAAGAGGTTTTGCGGGTCTTGGATGCGTTGCAGAGTGGGGGGCTTTGTCCGGCCGGCTGGACGTCGGCCGACGGCACCCTGGATGTGGAACGGCTGTTGCGACCGGGCATTATTTTGGGCCACTATCGAATTCGTCAAAAGATCGGCAGCGGATCGTTCGGTACGGTCTTCGCCGCCCAAGATTTGCGTCTGGAACGTATGGTGGCTTTGAAGGTCTTGTCCCACAATGCTCGCGAGTCACGGGAGGCCGTGTTTCGGGAAGCCCGGGCGGCAGCGCGGCTGAATCATCCTCATGTTTGCACGATTTACGCGGTGGACGAGGAGGACGGTTTACCTCTGATCGTCATGGAATATCTGGAGGGCAAGCCGTTGTCGCAATTGCTGGCCCAGGGGTTGTCGCACGAGCAGGCGTGTGGGATTGCTTCTCAAGTGACATCGGCCGTGGCAGCGGCTCACGCGCAGTATTTGGTTCATGGCGATTTGAAGCCGGCCAACGTGTTTGTGACCGACGCGGGAGGTGCCAAGATTTTGGATTTCGGTTTAGCCAAGTGCCAGTCATCGCCCCCCTCGGGGACGGTGTCGGAAGAGCAGGCGTCAGTTGAGGCGTCGTTCGCGTCCGAGTGGGAGGCTCTGGATGTAGCCGCGACGCAGGACTTTGATCCGGAAGCGACGCGGGACTACGGCCCCTCCGATGCGACTGAGGGTCCCAGAATCTCGGGCACGCTGGCTTACATGTCGCCGGAACAAGTGGCCGGCTTGCCCGCGACGCGAGCCAGCGATGTATTTGCGCTGGGGCTGACTCTGTTCGAGTTGTTGACCGGCCGTCAGGCCCTGGCCGATCGCACGCCGGCGGGTGCTCTCAGGCTGCTTCGCTCGGGCCAGCTGGCCGACAAGTTGGCTGCCCAGGTGCCGGCAGGATGCGGGAGTCTACTCGCCCAAATGCTGGACCAGGACCCCGCAGCTCGGCCCACCGTCCTTCAAGTCGCCGAGCAACTGTCAGAAGAGCACGGCGGTTGAGTTTGGGAACAAGCGGATTTCGGGGTTCGCGAATCGATCAGGCCACGTTTTGTGAGCGGCGAGGGGAGTTCGGTGCCGGCACCCCGCCGGGACGCCCTGTTTGCGATCGGTAGACGGGCAATTTGATGATAAAGGCGGTACCGACGCCGACGCGGCTTTCCACCCGAATCCGTCCCCGATGCAATTCGATGATGTTGCGGCACGCGGACAATCCCAGCCCCGACCCGCCCTTGCCGCTTGCATCCGGTCCCTGTTTCGTGCTGAAAAAAGGCTCGAATATCCGCGGCAGCTTCTCCGCCGCAATCCCCCGACCCGTGTCGCGGATCGTCAGATCCACCGTGTCCCCTTGGGCATCGTGCGTCAATTTCAACATCAGGCGGCCGCCCTCCGGCATCGCTTGGCGGGCATTGATCATCAGATTCAACAACACCTGTTGGATCTGATTTCCAACGGCCCGTGCGGGGGGCACCTTGCCCAGTTCGGTTTCGATGCTGATCCGATACTTGCTCAATTCCCGCTCTAACAGCACCAAGCTTTCTTCGATCAAGGCGGCCAAATCGGTCGGTTCGAAAGATTGGGAACGATTCCGCGCCACGCCCAAGACCGAATTGGTGATCTTCGCGGCCCGTTCGGCAGCCGCCAGGATCTTCTGAAACGCCTTGTCGCGCAGGGCTGGGTCCTGATGGCGAACCCCCATCTTGGCATAATTCAAGATGGTCATCAGCACGTTGTTGAACTCGTGCGTGGTGGTGCTGACCAATTCACCCAAAGCCGATAAACGCTGGGCCTGGATCACCTGTTGCTGCATCGCTGCCACTTGCTGCTGGAGCTTGTCGATTTCGTTGCTGCGGTGCCTGGTCATCAATTCGCCTCGCTTGCTGAAGGGGCCGGGGACGCTAGAGGTATCGACGGATTGAACTGGGCAACTCAAGCCGAAGCCGGTATAATCGGCCGCGGGATAAGTTTTCTCAAGCCACGGACTTTGGCAAATGGGTAAGCTGGGATGCATACGGTGGAACTATTGGAACAGGCCTTGTCGCTGGCCGAGCAGATGGGTTATCGGGTGCGACAGGAGTGGATGGGTGGTGTCGGAGGCGGTATTTGCGAATTCGGCGGCCGCAAATGGTTGTTCGTCGATTTGGCGTTGAACGCTGTCGAGCAATTGGAGCAGGTGCGGATGGCGTTGGAGACGGATCCGGGGCTGCACACCGTTCCGCTGTCGCCGGTGATGAGTCGGTTATTGGGGGTTCGCCGGGCGGCCTGATGTAACGGGCCATCCCCACGTTCGCATGGAGACCGCAAGAAAACCGGGTCGGTCTCGGGTATCCCGCGACCTACACACCCCCCAGACGGTTTCGGTTCGGTCTGCTAGGAAGCTACGGGTACACGGATGTACGTTTTCGGGCTACGCAACCAGGGGGTTGCGTTGACACTGGTGTTGTGGTTTGTTGTGCCCGCGTTGGCGGAAGATGCGCTGGTCGCGTATTCGGATGCGGTCCAGGCTTATCGCGCGCAGCGTTGGGAGGCGGCGGAGAATCGGCTTGCCGAGTGGCTGTCTCGGCATCCCGAGCACGCCCAGGCAGGCACCGCGCGGTTATTGAAGGCCGAGGCGCGGGTCCAGCAGCGGGATTATCGTGGTGCTCGCCAGGCTTTTCTGCATTTTGCGGACCAGCATCCCGAGCATCCGGAGTTCCGCAGGGCCGTGTTTCGTGCGGGGGAGTGCGCGTATTTTTGTCGCGACCTCGCGTCTGCGGAGCGTGAGTTGACCGACTTTTGGGAAAGGCACCCCGAAGACGATCTGAATGCGCATGTTCTGTACTATCTGGGCGATCTGGCGTTGATCGCCGAGGATGCGGAGGCGGCGGAGCGGTGGTACCGGCGGAGTCTCGAGCGTTTTCCGCAAGGTCCTTTGGCGGACGATTCCCGTTTGGGTTTGGCACGCAGCTGGGAGGCGCAGGGCCGGACCGCGCAAGCGCGGCAAGCGTACCTGGGTTTGCTCGAGTCCGAGGGCCGTCTGGCGGCGCGGGCGCGGGGGCTTTTGAAACGTGGGCAGCCGTCGCCCGACGGGGCTTGGCAGGCCATATGGGAGTCTGCCGAAGCGGCGTACGAGGCGGAGGATTACGCCGCTGCGGCGGAAGAATTCCAGCGTTTGACGCAGGAAGAGGTGCCGCGGGCATGGGTTCCCGAAGGGTGGTCGGGTCTGGGATGGGCCCGGTATCAGCAGGAGGATTACGCGGCGGCGGCCGAGGCTTTCGACCGCTTGCAGGAAACTTCTCCCGACAGTGACTTGGCCAAAAAGGCGGGGATTGTACGGGCCCAGGCCTACGAGCGTGCGGGCCGGGAAGCGGAGGCTTTGGAAGCGTTCCTGCTCGTCGCACGCTCGGGAACGCCCGACCAGGTGCCGGTTGCCTGGTTCGAAGCAGCCCGTTTGCAGGAACAACGGGAGGACCCGGAGGCCGCGCTCCAGTCGCTCCGACAGCTGCTGGAGCATGCTGCGGACTTCGCGGACGTCGATGCGGCCCTGTACCAGAAGGCTTGGTTGCTGGCCGAATTGCAACGTACGGTGGCAGCGGAAGCGGTGTGGGAGCGTTTGCACGAAGAGCACCCGACCAGCCGCTTTTGGGCCGATGCGACCTATCGGCTGGCCGAACGGGCCGTGCGGGCCGATCGGCGGGAGCGGGCGGGGCGATTACTCGCCCGCCTGCAGGAACAGGCTTCCTTACCGGACGATCTTCGCAGCCACACCTGGTACCTGCAGGCCCAATGGGCGGCGGCGGCCGAGCGGTGGGCGGAGGTGCGGGAACCGCTGGAACGCCTGCGGGCCGAATTCCCCGATTCCCCGCTCCGGCTGCCGGCCGAGTTTTGGATTGCCGAAGCCTGGTACCAGCAGCGGCAGTTCGAGCAGGCGGCCGCGGCCTTCGAGCGATTGGACCGGCAGATCACGGACCCTGCCGAGAGTTGGCTGGCCATGGTTCCGCTCCGCCACGCACAGATCCTGGCGGAACAGGAGCAGTGGGACGCGGCCGAGGAACTCGCCGCCACCGTCGCCGCACGTTTCCCGAGTTTCCGCCAGCAGTATCAAGTCGACTTGGTGATCGGTCGCTGCCGGGCGGCGCGTGGCCAGCAGCCCGCAGCGCGGGAGGTTTTCGAGCACGTGGTGCGCTCGCCCGAGGGCGGGGCCAGTGAGGCCGCAGCCGAAGCCCAATGGCGGATCGGTCTGAGCTACCAGCAGGAGGGCGACTATGCGGCCGCGCTGCGGGCCTTCGAGTTGGTCGAGCGATTGTTCGCCTATCCGCAGTGGCAGGCGGCGGCCTTGCTGCACATCGGCCAATGCCACCAGCTGCGGGGGCAGACGGCGGAGGCCGAGCGCGCGTTCCAGAAATTGCAGCAGCAGCACCCCCAGACCGTCCACGCTCGCCAAGCACGCTCGCCAGCATCCGTCCGCAACGTTTCCGCGGAAATCCCCGCACCCGTTCAGGAGTCGCATCGTGAGTAGCAAGTCCCCCGTTTTCGATTGGCACTGGCTGGTACTGGTGGCGGTGCTCCTGGGAGGGAGCGAAGCGTCCGGAAGTCAGGGTTCGGACCAAACGGCTCTGCCGGTTCCCACGTCCGCAGCGGCGGGCGACTCGCTTGCCCCGGCGGCCCAGCCGCCGACACGCACCTTGCTGCAAGTGATTCGCGAGGGCGGGCCCCTGATGATCCCGATCGGCATCTGCTCGTTCGTGCTGCTGGTCTTCGCCTTCGAGCGGACGATCAGCCTGCGGCGGGGGCGGGTGGTGCCCCGCCCGTTTGTCAAGCGGTTCCTCCAGCAGTTGCGTGAGGGACAATTCGACCGCGAAACGGCCCTGGAACTGTGCGACGCCAATCGCAGCCCGGCAGCCGAAATTTTCGCCGCCGCGCTGCATAAATGGGGACGCCCGTCGGTCGAGGTGGAACAGGCAATCCTGGACGCGGGCGAGCGGGTTACCAACCAGCTGCGGCGATACCTCCGCGTGCTGAACGGCGTTTCCACCATCAGTCCGCTGTTGGGGCTGCTGGGGACCGTCCTGGGAATGATCCAGGCGTTTAACGCGATTGCTACCACCGATGCGATGGGCAAACCCGAGTTGCTCGCCGCGGGCATCAGCCAGGCCTTGATCACGACCGCGGCCGGGTTGAGCGTGGCGATTCCGGCGCTGATCGCCTATCTGTACTTCTGCGGCCGCGTGGATCAGTTGATCATGACGCTGGACGCCCTGGGACAGAAGGTGGTCCCGCTGATCGCCAGCGATCCGCAAGCGGCCCGGAGCGGTTCCAACCGCGGGAATGCGTCTGCCGAACGTCGCCGGCCGGCGGCCTGAATCCCGCACCCCGGAGGCTCTTGCCATGCCCTTGAAAACACAGCTGGACGAACAGCCGTCGCTGAACATGACGCCGATGATCGACATCGTCTTCTTGCTGATCATTTTTTTTATGGTCGGCACGAAATTCGTCGAGATGGAGCGCCAGTTGGAGGTGCAGGTGCCTGCCGTGGAGGACGCGCACACGCTGCGCGAGGTGCCGCAGAAACGGGTCATCAACGTCTATCAGGACGGCCAGCTCTCGCTGGACGGCCAGATCATCAGCCTGCAGGCTTTGACGGCGGAACTGAGGGCCGATCGGCAGGTGCGTGCCGATCTGGCGGTGATCGTCCGGGGCGATGCCGAGGGCAGTTTTCAGAACGTGGCTTCCGTATTGAACGCCTGTCGCCAGGCGGGAATTGCCGAGATGGGGATTTCCGTGCGGATGGCGGCCGCTGCCCCAACGACTCGCTTGTAAACAACCGCTTCCCGTCACGGAAACATTCGGGGTGCCCGATGCGCAATCTGTGGGAAATCTTGAGCCCGCTGACCACGGCGATTCCCATGCCCCGCGCCCAAGCCCTCGCCCTGCTGGCCGGTCTGCTGCTGTTGGGCCTCGCCCTGCTGCTGCTCAGCCTGACTCGCTGGGGCCAAGCGCGTCCGTTGTCCAAGTGCATCGCGCTCTCGATCTTCGCCCATCTGCTG
>SLMF01000606.1 GCA_007133715.1 Planctomycetaceae bacterium | reverse complement strand
GCGCACGGGGATTCACGAGCTGATGATGGTCACTCCGAAGATTCGGGAGTTGGTCTTTCAGGCCAAATCGGCCGTGGAGATCCGCCGCATCGCGATCGAACAGGGCATGAAGACCCTGTATATCGACGGACTCGAAAAGGCATTAAAGGGGATCACGACCTTGGACGAAGTGTTCCGCGTCTGCAAGCGAACGGAGCAGGATGCGGATATTGAAATCCTGACCTGATCGTCATTCGGGTGGGGGTATGGGTTTGGCGGGATCGTTTCGAAATACCGACCGGGGCACGACGTTTTTGGACTGCGATTGGAAAGGAGGCGGCAAGGCGGCAAGAATGTCCCTGCCGCCGTTCGCCGCGGCTTGCTCATCGAGGCAACGGATCCGAAGCAGCGTTCCATGTCGCACGTACGAAAACAGCACGGCTCGCCTGCACCTCCTTTTTTAGCTTGGGGTTCCTAACCGGAGGCAGTACAGCCCATGGCAACAATTCTGATCGACAAACTATTGCAGGCTTGTGTCAAGCAGGGGGCCAGCGATATCCACCTTGTGGTGGGGCAACCGCCCGTGTTTCGCTTGCATGGACGCATGCGGAAACTGGAAACCAAAACGCTGGAGCAGGAAGACACGGTGGCGTTGATGAAGAGCATCACGCCCGAACGTTGCCAGCGGGAACTACAGGAAGCGGGCGGCACCGATTTCGGCTTCGCCTTCGGGGATATGGCGCGTTTCCGTGTCTCCGTGTTCAAACAGCGCGGGCAGATCTCGATGGTCTTGCGGCAGATTCCCAACGACTACCTCCCCCCCGAAAAACTGGGGTTGCCGGATGTGGTGACGAAGATGATCCTGCGGCCGCGGGGCTTGTTCCTCGTGACCGGGCCCACAGGCTCGGGAAAAAGTACCACCCTGGCCAGTCTGGTGAACTACATCAACGAATCGGTGGATCATCACATCATCACGATCGAGGATCCGATCGAGTTCTATCACTATCACAAGAAGTCGACGGTCAATCAGCGCGAGGTCCATGTGGACGTGCCCAGTTTTGCCGAAGCGATTCGGCGTGCCCTGCGGCAGGATCCGGACGTCATCCTGGTGGGGGAAATGCGGGATTTGGAGACGATCGAAGCCGCGATCACGGCGGCCGAAACGGGGCACGTGGTGTTCGGGACCCTGCACACCAACAGCGCCCAGGGCACGATCAACCGGATCATCGACGCCTTTCCCGGCAACTTGCAGGATCAGATTCGGACGCAATTGGCGTCCTCGATTATCGGTATTTTGGCGCAAACACTGCTCCCTCGTATTGGCGGCGGCCGTTGCGCGGCGTATGAACTGCTGGTCGTCACCCCCGGTATTTCCAACCTGATCCGCGAAAACAAGATCTTCCGGATCTCGTCGGCCATCCAGACCGGGGCCAAGCACGGGATGCAGCTGATGGATGATGCTCTGTTCCGGTTGTGGAAGGACGAAAAGTGTACGGTCGAAGATGTGTTGGCCAAGGCGCTCAGCCCCGACGACCTGGCCAAACGGATTGTCAACGCCAAACGCGGCTTGGAAGAGGAGCAAGAGGAAGCGGTGGTGCCCGAGGCTTTTCGCGCTTGAAGTCCCCGCTCGGTTGCCCTTTGAAAATGAACCCTTTGCTTTAGAAAGAATCAGCGATGGCCATCCGACGCCTGGGCCAAATCCTGGTCGACCTCGGCTTCATCACGGATGAACAGCTCGAGATGTTGCTGGAAGAACAGTATCAGCGGCCCGGGGAATTGCTGGGCCATGTGGCCGAGGACATGGGACTGCTCACCGATGATCAGTTGGTCCAGGCCCTGGCCGAACAGATGAATATGCAGGTGATCAGTTTGTCCGAAGTCGAATTGGACAAGGATCTGCTGAGCTCCATCTCGGACACGATGGCCCAGATGTACCGCGTGGTGCCGGTGATGAAGGACGGCAACACCCTGACGCTGGCTACTTGCGATCCCCAGAACCTGGCGATCGAAGACGAGCTGCGGAACTTCCTGGGGTATGACATCCGGCTGGTGATCGCCACGGAACGCGAGTTGCGCCGGACGCTGGAACGCTTTTACGCCATGGAGGGCGAGAGCATCGAGCGTGTGCTGACCGAATTGGAGGATGACTCCGACTACAAACAGGCGGTGGCGGCGTCGGCCGGGACCAGCGGCCCCGTCGATCTGACCAGTGTCGAGGCGCTGGCCGACAGTGCCCCGGTGCGCAAGTTGTTGAATATGGTGCTGTTGATGGCGATCAAGGATCATGCCAGCGACGTGCACTTTGAACCGTTCGAGGACGAGTTCCGGATCCGGATCAAGGCGGACGGGGTGCTGTTTGAGATGGTGCCGCCGCCACGCCATTTGGCTTTTGCGATCACCACGCGGATCAAGGTGATGGCCAATCTGGACATTGCCGAGCGGCGTTTGCCGCAGGACGGGCGGATCGAGTTGAGTGTGGGTGGTCACCCGGTGGACTTGCGGGTCAGTGTCTTGCCCACCATGTTCGGCGAAAGCGTGGTGATGCGGGTGCTGGACCGCTCGGTGGTCGCCCTGGATTTGACGAAGGTCGGGATGGACGCCAGCACACTGGCCAGTTTCCGCAAGGTGATCGGGATTCCCAACGGGATCATCTTGGTCACGGGGCCGACCGGTTCGGGCAAGACCACCACGCTCTACTCGGCTTTGGCCGAATTGAACCGGATCGAGGACAAATTGATCACCACCGAGGATCCGGTGGAATACGATCTGGAGGGGATCATCCAGATTCCGATCGATGCGGATATCGGAGTTTCCTTCGCGGCCTGTTTGCGAGCCATCCTCCGCCACGATCCCGATCGGATCCTGGTGGGTGAGATCCGGGACTTGGAGACCGCCGAGATTGCGGTCCAGGCTTCGCTGACCGGCCACACCGTGTTCAGCACGCTGCACACCAACGATGCCCCGACCACGGTGACGCGGTTGAAGGATATGGGGGTGCCGACGTTTCTGATCACCGCCACGTTGGAAGCGATTTTGGCCCAGCGGTTGGTGCGGCGAATCTGCACCCAGTGCCGCGAGGAGATCGAACCGACCCGCGATATCCTCCTGGAATTGAATTTGGACCCGGCCAAGTTGAACGGCAACAAGTTCTACCGGGGGAAGGGTTGCGAGGCGTGCAATAACACGGGCTACAAGGGCCGCCAAGGCCTGTTCGAACTGATGATGATCACCGACGAGATCCGCGACTTGATCATGGTCAACGCCTCGTCGGACGAGCTGCGTGACGCAGCCCGCCGCAGCGGGATGACCGCCCTCCGCGAAGTGGGCGTCCAGAATATTTTCGATGGCACAACGACTGCCGAGGAAGTGATCCGCGAAACGGTCATTGAAGGATAACCGACATGCCAACTTATGAATTCGAAGCGATGGACGCCACGGGTCAGGAGATCCGCGACGTGATCGATGCGACCTCGGAGGACGAGGCGCAGACGACCATCCGTCAGATGGGCTATTTCGTCACCCGGATCACGGTCAAGAAGACCAAGCAGGCTGCGGGTGAGCGAAAGGGCGGTAAGAAACGTGGTCTGAGTTTGGGCGGCGGCGGCAGCAAGGTGCTCTGCTCCTTCACCCGCCAGTTGTCCATCCTTCAAGACGCGGGCCTGCCGATCGTCCGCAGCTTGAAGATCCTGGAAGGAAACGCCAAACCCGGCAAACTGAAATTCGCGCTCCAGGATGTGGTCGAGGACATCGAGGGCGGGGCGACCCTTTCCGAGGGCATGTCCAAGAGCCCCAAAATGTTCAACCGCTTGTACGTGAACATGATCAAGGCCGGTGAGGCCGGTGGCGCCTTGGAGGTCATCCTCCAACGTCTGGCCGACTTCATGGAACGGGCCGAGGCGCTCAAACGCAAGGTCAAAGGGGCCATGATCTATCCGGCGGTCGTGATCACCGTGGCCGTCGGGATCCTGACGTTTATCCTGATGAACATCGTGCCCGTGTTCACCAAGATGTTCGAGGAGTTCGGGCTGGAGTTGCCGGCTCCGACTCAGTTGCTGGTCGCCATGTCGGAATACGTGGTGCGGTTCTGGTTCATGATCCCCTTGTTGCCCGTGGCTGCGTTCCTGTTTGTCAAACTGGCCCGCAAATTCAAGGCGGGTCGGATGGGATGGGATATGTTTATCCTGAAAATGCCCGTCATGGGGATGCTGATCGAAAAGAACATCATGGCTCGCACGACGCGGACGCTGGGGACTTTGGTGGCCAGTGGTGTCCCGATCCTGGAAGGTTTGCAGATCACGCGGGACACGTCGGGCAATGCGGTCTTCGAGCGGCTGTACGGCCGGGTGGGCGAGGCGATTCGCGAGGGGGAACCGATTGCCCGCCCGATGCAGAAGTATTCGGTGTTGGGCTTCCATCCGGGAGCCCTGTTCTTCTGGTGCCTGGCGGGTGCCCTGCCGGGGATGTTCGTTATGGGCCTGACCCCCATGATGCCCAATATGTTGCTTGTCGGTGCCTACGCCGCGACGGGCGGAGCGGTCCTCTGCGGGTTGCTCTACGCCGCCCGCACCAAGGCCCGGGTCGTCGACGATCTGGTGATCAACATGGTGGACGTGGGCGAGGAGACGGGCGAACTGGATACGATGTTGTATAAGGTGGCCGATACGTATGACGACGAGGTCAAGACGCTGACGGACAGTCTGACCCAGTTGATGGAGCCGATCATCATCGTGTTCCTGGGGGGGGCGGTCGGTTTTATCGTGATCAGTCTGTTCATGCCGCTGGTCAGTATGATTCAAGGTCTGTCATAGTGGTGAGTGGTCGGTGAGGAATGCTATCGCGGGAGAGCGGAGTCATGAGTACCCATAAGCGGCCGTCTCGAAGCGGCTTTTCTCTGGTCGAGATGCTGGTGGTGATCGCCATTCTGGGCATCCTGGCCGCCTTGATCTTGCCGGCCGTCTGGCGCGCCGTGGTGCGGGCCCGGGAAACGCGGATCATCCTGGAGGTCAGCCAGCTGGATATGGCGTTGGAGAGTTACCGGCAAAATCGGGGCGCTTACCCGCCGGGCGGTTTCCCCGGCGAAGATGCGGCATCGCTGGAGATCCGCAGTGAGCAGTATCGGCGTCACCTGCGGCGCGCGTTCCCCCGGCATCAGCATGACGACAGTGGCGACGGAGCCCTGACGCAGTTAGTTGCGGCCCGTTTGACGCCCGCGGAGTCGTTGGTGTTTTGGCTGGCCCAAGTGGTCAACGATCCGCGGCGGCCGCTGACCAGCGACGGCGATCGTCAGGTACTGTTCGAGTTTGATGATTCGCGGTTGCGGCAGACCCGCGTGATCGAATTAGGCGAGCGGAACGACTTCCCCTTGTTCGAATACGTGCCCCCCGGGGTGGATGCGGCGCCCTATGTTTACTTCCCCGCTCCTTACGCCGTTGTGGTGAATGGCAGCCCGGTGGTGAATTCTCACCCGGAAGAAATCAGCGGATGGGACGTGTATCCCTATCGCTCGAATCGGGGCGACCTGTCCGATCCGACCACAATCCCGCTGGACGAATATTGGTTGAATCCCACCACGTTCCAGCTGATCGCGCCCGGTTTGGACGGCGAATTCGGGGAGGATACGGTGGGCGAAGGGCTGGGGTTCAAGGTGTTTCCGAACGGTGTGAACTACACCGACGGCGACTGGGACAACATTGCCAATTTTACAGACGGCCGGACTTTTGTGGATAGCCTGGAATGAATCGGACCCAAGCCCCGCAAGGTGATTGGCCAGGCGGCTACGCGGCGAATCAGGAGCGCAAACCATGAGTACAGGAACGCGGCGAACGGATCGGCACGGCGCTCGCCGCTCGTTCACCCTGACCGAACTGCTGGTCGTGGTGATGATCATCAGCCTGTTGGCCAGTACGGTGATGTTTGCCATGTATGGCGCGGTGGAGGAAGCGCGGGCGGCCCGCACGCGGACGCAGATCGTGCGGCTGAACGATCTGCTGATGACCCGTTGGGAGAGCTACCGCACCCGGGTGATGCGCTTGCCGCTGCCCGCCGAGGTTCGGCGAAATCCCCGTCGGGTGGCGATCGCTCGTTTGAATGCGCTGCGTGATCTGATACGGATGGAGTTGCCGGATCGGGTTGAGGATGTGCGAGACCTTCCGATCACCATTCCGCTCGGAGAGGGAGAGACGGTTCAGGTGGCGATTCCTGCGGTATGGCACGAGTATCAAAGGCGTGCGACGGCCGAGTGGTTGGCCCCGGCGGGGAATCGGCCGTATGAAGACGCGGAGTGCCTGTACATGATCATCGCCTCGATCCGCGACCTGGACGGCAACGGCCTGGACTTTCTGAAGGAGAGCGAAATCGGGGATCTGGACGGGAACGGGATGCCGGAAATCCTGGATGCCTGGGGGAATCCCATCCGTTTCATTCGCTGGCCCGCCGGCTTTGTCGCGCATCCGGGCAGCGATCATAATTGGGGCACCGAGCGTGATATCCCGAATTACTCCGATGTGCAGGGGATCGTTCCGGATTTCGATCGGGAGCCGCCGCCGGATGCTTCGCATGCGGATGGCGATGCCGAAGCGGACTCGCGGTACATCGCGCCCGCAATGCGGGATCCGTTTGATCCGCTCCGCGTGGACGATCGTTTCAGTGTGCCGATTGACCCGAGCGGCAGCGGGGACGCGCACTACTTCTTCAATTTCGCCTTGCATCCGCTGATCTTTTCCGCGGGGCCCGACGGGCGATTCGATCTGGTGCGGTTCGACTACGACGACGACGACCCCCAGACACCGCTTTCGTTCAATTACTACCGGGGTGTTTCGGGGCGGGTGCAGAACGATCCCTATTCCATCCTGCCGGTCAGCAGGCGGCGACTGGGTGAACCGTTCCTTGATTCTTCGGGCTATGTGGACAATATCCACAATCATGCGATGGGAGACGGATAAGGTGAGTTCTACAGGGCCGCCACGCGAGCACTGCCTACGCCAGGGGGCGTCACGTAACGGCATGACGCTGACCGAACTGTTGGTCGTGATCATGATCCTGGTGATTTTGCTGGGGATTTCCCTGCCGATGATGCGGACGGGTCTGGAAGGCCGGGCCGTGCGGGAAGCATCGCGGCAGTTGAATACGTATGTCCAGTTGGCCAAATCGCGGGCGGCGGAAACCGGCCGTCCGGTCGGGTTGTGGCTGGACACCGTTACGTTGCCAGCGGAGGAGAGTTTCGATCCGAACCTGCCCTTGCGCTATGCGGACCAGCTGTTCCTGGCGGAAACCCCGCCGCCTTATGCGGGTGACATCTTCGGTGCCCGGGTCAAGTTGTTCGAAAACACCGACGGGGATTACGTTGCTCGCACCATGGATGGTTACAGTTCCGCCTTGCCCGATTTGGTTCAACCGGGCGATCGGATCAAGTTCGACTTCAAGGGGCCGGCTTATCCCATCACCGAGATTCAGCCGCTGGCGGCGCATGACGGCGGCGAACGCCGGATTTTTTTCACTCCCGAGCCGCATCAGCCGCCGCCCCGTTTGTTCCCGGACGACCCCGACGCCGGTTGGGTGCCCTATCAGATTTTCCGAACTCCGCAGCGTTCCAGCAGCACCCCGCTGTCGCTGGCTTCCGGGGTGGTGATCGATTTGACCAACTCGGGGTGTGGGCTGGTCGATCGCGAGTTCGGTTTGTATGAGACGCCCATGGTGATCTTGTTCAATCCGAGTGGCGGAATCGACGCGGTGTTGGGCAACGGTGCCTGGTTCATACCGCCGGGAGCGATCCATCTGCAGGTCGGCAGTCTGGCGAACCTGATGGAACCGGGCCAGCTCAGTTCCGAGGGCTACGGTCTTTACAATCGGAACCTGGAGGACACGTCGAATCTCTGGGTGACCATCGGCCATCGCAGCGGCCGGGTGACCTCGGCGGAGAACGCTTGGGAGGAGCGGGGCGATCTGCCCAGTTCGCTGGCCGCCGCTCGCGAGTTCGCTCAGCTGGGGCAAGCCATAGGAGGACGCTAGGCATGGTGCGTATTGCGGGCCGATCCTCGTGCACGCCGCGTGGGTTGAGTATTATCGAGGTTCTGTTTTCGATGGGGATCATTGCCGTCGGACTGCTGGGGGTGTTGACCATCCTGCCGATCGCGGGCGTCCGCACCACGCGGGGTTTGATCAGCGACACGGCGGATCGGATGGGTCGCAATGCGATCCGCCAATTCGACGTGCGGGGCATGGCCCGCCCTGAAAATTGGACCCGTTACTCCCCGAGCGAGACGACGTATCGGTCGATTCCGCCCTGGCCGGCCGGGCATCCGATTCGCAGCCGTTCGTTCTGCATCGATCCCTTGTTCGTCGCCACTCACGCCGCCCGCGAAACCGACCTGCCCGAGATCCAGTTTTTTCCCTACTATCCAATGCAAACGCCTGCACGCGAGACCCGCATGCAGCGGATCAGTCTTCGGAACTTCCCGGGTGGGGAAACGGGAATTTCCTTGGCGGCGGCCATGGAGATTTTCTCCTCGCAGGATGATCTGGTCTTCGATCTGCCGACCGATCCGACGGTGCCGCCGCTGCAGAACTTCAGCGACCTGGGCACCCGGCGGCAAGCGATGGGACGCTTCAGCTGGCTGGCCACATTGACCCCCAAGCAGCATCGGGAGGTGGCCTGGAACGATGCCACCACCGACTACGGCGATTCGTTTATTCTCTCGATCGT
The DNA here is from genome assembly GCA_007133715.1 of Planctomycetaceae bacterium. Classification (GTDB taxonomy): domain Bacteria; phylum Planctomycetota; class Planctomycetia; order Pirellulales; family Pirellulaceae; genus SLMF01. The sequence continues at coordinate 41 of SLMF01000606.1, read as the reverse complement.
CGTGTTTCACGACCGGGACATGTCGATGAACGTGGAGGATC
>SLMF01000374.1 GCA_007133715.1 Planctomycetaceae bacterium | reverse complement strand
GTGGCGGGTGCCGATTCGCCGCCGAATCTGGTCGTGATCCATGTGGACGACTTGGGCTGGGCGGATATCGGTTGTTACGGCAGCCAATACTTCCGGACGCCGCACATCGACGGGTTGGCCGAGCGGGGAGCGCGGTTTACTCAAGGCTACGCCGCCGCCGCCGTCTGCTCGCCGACACGCGCCGCCTTGTTGACCGGGCGCTATCCCGCCCGCATTGGCATCACCGACTGGATCCGCGCCACCTTCCAGGGCGGCGAGATGCCCGAAGACGGCCAGAATCCCTCGGGCTGGATCGAGAACCCCAACCGGCGTCTGGCCGTGCCGGAGAATCCCCTCTGGTTGGAACATGAGGAACTCACCCTGGCCGAAGCGCTCGCACCCCGAGGCTATCGCAGCGTCCACATCGGCAAATGGCACTTGGGATTCGAAGGATACTACCCGGACGATCAAGGTTTCGACTTGAACCTCGGCGGGTGCGATTTCGGCCAGCCGCCCAGCTTCTTCGACCCCTATGTCAATCCCCGCTTGCCCGGCGGCATCCCCACTCTGGAACCCCGGCAGGAAGGTGAATACCTGACGGATCGTGAAGCGGACGAAGCCGTGGCGTTCATCCAACAGCATGCCGACCAGCCGTTCTTCCTGCACTGGGCCCCCTATGCCGTCCACACCCCCATTCAGGCCAAGCCCGAATTGATCGAGAAATACCAGGCCATCGAGCCGCCCGGCCCGCAGATCGATCCGGTCTACGCCGCCATGGTCCACAGTCTGGACGAAGGGGTAGGAAAAGTCATCCAAGCCCTGCGGGAAAACCAACTGCTGGAACGCACCCTGATCCTCTTCACCTCCGATAACGGCGGTCTGATGGGGTATACCAGCAGTGCCCCTCTGTACTCGGGCAAAGGCTACGCCTTCGAAGGCGGCATTCGCGTGCCCTTCATCCTGGCTTGGCCCGGCGTAACGGACGAAGGTCAAATCCATGACGAACCCGTCATCTCGATGGACGTCTTCGCCACCCTGCTGGACGTGGCCAACGTCCCGTTGCCGGACGACCGGGCTATCGACGGTCGGTCCCTGGTCCCCTTGCTCCGCGGCCAGGCTGACCGGCTGGACCGCGAGTCCTTGATCTGGCACTTCCCCCACTACCGTCATGCCGGTTTCGATCCGTACTCCGTGATTCGGCAGGGCGAATGGAAGCTGATCCAGTTCTACGACCCGCCCCGGTTGGAGCTGTACAATCTGGCGATCGATCCCGGCGAGACCACCAACTACCTGCGTGTCCGCCGTCAGCTGGCGAACCAGTTGCGGGACCGGTTGCAAGAGGAGCTGCAACAGATGGGCGCCCGCATCCCCCGGCAGAATCCCCGCTGGATCGGTCACGCGAATTGAACGGCGCCATCTGGTGCGAGCGAGGCTTTGATTTGGCGGCGCAGCCGCTGGTCTCACCCGAGGGACAGCGAGGATGAATCAGGACGAATTTCGCTATTGGGGCCACCGCCTGGTGGATTGGATTGCCGAGTATTGGGAACACGTGGAACGTTACCCCGTGGCGGCGCAGGTGCAACCGGGCGACATCCGCCGCCAACTGCCGGACACGGCTCCGGTGCGGGGCGAGCCTTTCCAGGCCGTGCTCCGCGACGTGGAAGAGATCCTCCTGCCCGGGATCATGCACTGGCAATCCCCCAATTTCTACGCCTATTTTCCGGGCAATAACTCGCCACCCTCGGTCCTGGGCGAACTGCTCTCCGCCGGGTTGGGCGTGCAGGGCATGATGTGGGCCACCAGCCCGGCCTGTACCGAACTGGAATCCCTGGTGCTGGATTGGCTGGTGGACATGCTGGGCCTGCCCTCCGCATTCTTGTCCAGCTCGCAAGGCGGGGGCGTGATCCAGGACAGCGCTTCCTCCGCAACCCTCTGCGCCCTGCTCGCCGCCCGCGAGCGCGCGACACGCGGCGAGAGCAACCGCGAGGGAAATCCCGGGCACCTGACCGCCTATGCCTCCAACCAGGCCCATTCGTCCGTGGAAAAAGGGGTGCGGATCGCCGGGCTGGGCAGCCACCACCTGCGGATGATCGACGTCGACTCAACCTTCGCCATGCGACCGGATCGGTTGCGGCAAGCGATTCTCACAGATCGCGAGCGCGGATGCCTCCCCTGCTTCGTCTGCGCCACCGTCGGCACCACTTCCTCAACCGCCATCGACCCCATCCGAGAAATCGGAGAGATCTGCCGCGAGTTCGGGATCTGGCTGCACGTCGATGCCGCCATGGCAGGTACCGCCGCCCTCTGCCCCGAGTTCCGCTACCTGCACGCAGACCTGGAACGGGCCGATAGCTACTGCTTCAATCCGCACAAGTGGATGTTTACGAACTTCGACTGCAACTGCTTGTTCCTGGCAGATCGTCGCCCTTTGATCCAGGCGCTGAGCATCCTGCCCGAGTACCTGCGGAACGAGACGAGTGCCAGCGGGGCGGTGATCGACTATCGCGATTGGCAGATCCCGCTGGGACGGCGGTTTCGGGCCTTGAAGTTGTGGTTCGTGATCCGCAGCTATGGGATCGAAGGTCTCCAAGCACGGATCCGCTTGCACGTCCAGCTGGCTCAGGAATTCGCGGACTGGGTTCGCCAGGACCCGCGTTTCGAATTGGCCGCACCGGTTCCCCTCTGTCTGGTCTGTTTTCGCCATCGCGGAGGTGACGCCGCCAATCAACAACTTCTCGATCGCCTGAACGCCTCGGGCCGCATGTTCCTCTCGCATACGCGACTGGACGACCAACTGACCCTCCGTATGTCAATCGCCCAGAGCCAAACCCAACGACCGCACGTGCAACAGGCCTGGCAACAAATCCAGCAACTGGCAGATCAGCTGCCGCAAGTTGCAGGCTGAGCGGCTGACCAGAGATTACGGTCGCGTTCATCGCGGCTGTCCCCGTTCCGAGCCGACCAATCGAGGATGCGGACGACCGTCGCAGCCGGGGGCCAGGCCAGCCACATTGGCGAGTCAATCGTACTCGTACTCGACAAACGCCGGATGACGAATCGAGCCGACGTGGGGAATCCGCTTGATGACGGAGGGTGTCGCTACTGACTCGCTTGATCCCACGAACGCAGACCTTGGCCAGCGAGTCGATCGAGTACGAGTACCGCGATGCTGAGCGTCCCCGGGGTGCGCTATCGCGACCCCGGGCTTTGTTGTCGAACCGCTTCGCGGTGAGAAGTTGGCTTCGCGGCACGAGTTGGGTTCCAAAAAAAGGATCCTGGCCGGGTGCTGATTGCGTGCTTCACCCGGCGATCACCGACCCTCGTCGGGCCGGCGTATCGCTTGTGGTGGAAAAACATGGAAAAAAAGGGGTCAGGACTCTTTTGTGCAAAGCACCCTCCGGGCCGTTCCGGCAAAAGAGTCCTGACCCCTTTTTTTCTGCTCGGTGGAGCGTTTTACTTCAGCACCACGCGACTCCATCCCCCGGACCAGGCGTCGGTCCAAGGCACTCCCCGCATCAACTCGGTCGAACACGATCAAGACGCGGGGACGATCACGGTCCGGGCCACGGTCCACGGCCAACCGCTGGCTGCCGAGGCCTATCAGTGGATTTCGGGTGGCCAGGTGGTGCAAACCGGCCCACAACTGGACTACCGCCAAACCGACGGCGTCGACAACTACGCTCGCCTGGAACTGCAAGGCAGCGGGGGAACGACCTAGAAGAATCCGTTCGGATTCCGCACCACCGTTTCGAGCACCCAATGATTGGCAGCGGTGTTTCGTCCGTCGGCTGCCCCCGTCCGCCGACGGACGCGGTCGCTCTGTCGGCGATGCGATTACAACTCCCGCGTTGCCAGACCGACGGCCCGTGAACGGTTAACAAGATCAAGCACTCAACACCCTTCGCGCCCGCACCAGGCAGCGATACCAATCCATTTTGGGTGTCGGCACCACCGCGGGGCGGACGCTGAGCAAACACTGCACCGCCGGCCACTCGCCTTCCTGGTCCTGCATCAGCAGATCCAGCACCTGTCGGCGTGCGCCGTAGGTGTGGTTGAGAAACTCGCAAGCCTCCGGGGTCAGTTCCACTTGGTAGTGACGCATCAGAGTCAACGCCAACCGCTCGGCGGCACGACTCATGTCCTGCTCGACATCCTTGGCCATCGCCTCGCCGATATCCTTCTTCTCCCGCGCGGACATGCCCGGTTCCAGATCGCCGAGATAACTGGCATTGGTCGCGCCGATACCGCGCTGGATCGCCGGGCGTGACAGTCCGACGTGCGGTTCCAGGGCCAGCGCCATTTCGACCGCCAGACGCCGTGCCCCGTCGCGGCTCAGCGGACGGCGTTTCCCGTTACGGCGGAGAAAGAAACGCCGACCGGTGCGCTCCAGATGCTCACCACGAATATAGCGGGCGATGTGCTGGCACACCTCGCTGCGCTGATCCTCATCCAGGCTGATCACCTTTTCCAAGATGCTCAGGCCACGCCGCCCCGGCCCGATCTGCAAGTGTTCGGTGTTCGTGTTCTGCCCAATCAACCCCTCCCAGGCCTGGGTGGCCTTCAGGAAATCGGCATGGCTCGGCCCGACCCGCTTGCTGGCCTCGTAGGCGGTGCGGTACATGCGCAGGGCGGTGGCCAACAGATCGGCAGTCTCGCGAAGCCGGGTCAACACCTCCTTGCCGCCCTGCTGCCGGAGTCGAAGCAGGCTGTGGTCGACCCGCCGGCTCAGATCGTCCAACGCATCATCGATCCGTTCGATCAGCGTTGGGGTCGGCAGACCCTCGGCAGCATCACCGTAGCAAATCACCTCCACCTCGGTAAGCCAAGCGGCCAGGGCGCGGATGCGGTTGCTGCCAGCCGCCTGGGCGATGCGGTAGCGGCTGCGCAGACGCTCCATCCGATCCAAGGCAGCGGCCAGACGCCACTTGCCGGTGTAATTGAAGATCAACATCGGCAGCTCGCGGCCATTGATCAACTCGAAGGCCAGCACCAGCATTGCCTCAACATCACTCAACGTCATCAGCAGCAGGTTATCCTGCTCGATGGCCGCCAGTACCCGCTCGACAAAGTAATCGCTGCGCTCGATACCATCCTTCAGCGTGGGGGCATTGCCCAGGAAGCTTTCCCGCAAGGCCCGGGCGGCAAGCGGCGCCTGTTGCTGCAAGGACGCAATCGCCTCCTCGAAATGCGCCACATGCTGCTGGTGCAGGTCGCGAATGCGTGAGTAGAGTCCGGCACGGCGAAAGATATCGATCTGCAGCATGCAGCGCCCCAGTTCCGCATCGCCGGTCAGTTCCTGGCAGGCGAAGGCCACCCCCTCGGGCGGTAGGTCAATGCGTTGCAGCAACTGCAGGGCCGCCTCCTGACGGCGAGCCTCGCCCTCATGGCTGTCCACACTGAGATCACGTACCGCCAGGATCAGATCGCCCAGCTTGTCGATCGCCTCCATGATATCCTGTTCGGCCTCTTCCAACACCGGCCCCTGGATGCTGTCGTAGGTGATTTTGGCGGCCAATGCGATCAAGCCCGAGAGGATGGTGAAGCTGATAAAGTAGATCAGCAATTCGGCGGCGGGGAGCTTGCCGAAACCGATAAAGTAGCCGCCTGTCAGGGCCAACGCCGTCACCGGCCCGGCAGTCCAGGCGAGTTTCATCAGGCTGCGCGAGACGCGAACCTGCCGCACCGCCTTGAGGAACTGCTCACGGCGCTCGTTGGCCTCGCGATCCAGCCAGACCCCCGTGGCGGTACCACGGTGCCATTTGTTTCTCAACCAACTCAGCAAAACCGTTTTCTCCCCAGAACGCCTATTGTAACCCGCCACGGCACTCAGTTCCACCCATTCCGACGGGCGGTGGCAATACGAGATGGGACGTCTCAACGCGGGCCGCAGCCTCGGCCGACCCGTCGACACCACGCCACACGGCAAGATCTCCGCACAGCTCATGTGGCCATCCACCTCCGATTTCCTCCTGCAAGGACGGTCGCGACAGGAAGTGGCTGGCCCTGTGCACCACGGAATCGAAGGAAGCTGATCGGCAAGCCGACGCCACTTATCCCAACATTTCCGAGGCCGATTGGGGCCGGTGTGGGTTTCTTGAAGCCCGCAATGGGAAGGTGGAGCGAAACATCAAAGCGATCCGTTCCACCCGTTTCAGCTCAGTCCACCAAAATCCGCGTGGGCCCGGTCGGCACACCCGCCTCCACCGCCTCCGCTTGCTCGTCGACGTCTTCGACCGCTTCCACCGGCTCGGCGTCCACGGGTTCTTCGCCAGCGGGTTCTTCGTCAGCGGGTTCTTCGCCAGCGGGTTCTTCGTCAGCGGGTTCTTCGCCAGCGGGTTCTTCGCCAGCGGGTTCTTCGCCAGCGGGTTCTTCGCCAGCGGGTTCTTCGTCAGCGGGTTCTTCGTCAGCGGGTTCTTCGTCAGCGGGTTCTTCGTCAGCTTCTTCACGCTCTTGGGCCAGGACGATCCCGCAGATCAGCCAGCCGTCGTTCTGATTTTGGATGAACAGGCCGGCGGGGCCGAAGTGTTGACGGATGCTCTCGAATGGCGGCAGTTCGTCGCCGCGGATCTGCTGCTCGCGGAGTTCATCGCTGTCTTCGGGGCCCAGCATCCGGTTCAATACGGTGCCCAGCAGCGTATCGGCCTCGGGCATCTGGCCTTGGCGAAGCAGTTCGTAACTGGTTTCGTAAGCCTGATCGGTGCGGCTGAACCAGCGGAAGCTGCTGTGATCGGCTCCCAGCTGCGCCAGGTGTTCGCTGATCCGCACGAAATCGGCTGCTTCCTCCAGCCGGGTTTCGGTGTCTTTGAACACATCCTCGATGAAATCGCCGTGCGAGGCCACGATCAAGTAGCCAAAGCTCACGGTCAGGGCCGCATGTTCCAGCAGCGGGCCGCCCTCCTCTTCGTCCAGCGGATCGAATTCGCCGAAGCCGACACCCGCAATATCCAATTCTTCGATACCCAGATCCTCTTCTTCCCGCAGGATATCCCACACCCGCCGCTCGCCGATCATCCGTTGGCTGGCATCCGGGTCGACCTCCATCGCTCGGTCCAAGGTCTGGGCAACGATTTGCGGGTTCGTAACCTCGAAGGCCACCAGCCAGCGTTCGGAGGTGGGAGTGACCGGCAGGCGGTAATCGGTAAAGAACGTCACGCGTTCCCCCAAATGCTGGACCAAGCCCTCGCGGACATCGATCTGCGGTCCGTTCGGGTCATATTTCAGACTTTCCAGAATATCCTCGAACACCGCCGCACCGGCGATTTCGTCGACCAGACTTTGGGCCGCCTCGAAAGCTTCCTGCATTTGCCAGCGAAAGGACAAATAATTGGCCACGCCGGGCGGTACCCACGCCTCGGGTGCCATCGCAGCACCGCTGGGAAACCGCAGCATGCGGGCTGCCAGCCGGTAATCGCCTTGCGGGTCGACGGGCGGTGCATGGACGAACGTACTATGGAGGACATCGGCATCCTCCGCAATGAAGCTGATCCGGCCCCCCACCCCCCGAATCGCGTCAAAACCCTGTTCTTGCAGCACACGCAGCATATCCGTTCCGCGGCGCTGACGTCCACCCGCGGCGGCTCGCAACGTCTGGGCGTAGCCGAACGGGTCCACAAACCACCGGATGTGCGGCACCGTTTCCTCAGAAATCACCGCAGATTGGGCTTGGGTAGCCTTAAACGAGGGGGATTCTCCCAGCGAGCGAGTGCGGGCACTAGAGCCGATCAGGGTGCTCAGAATCTGCTGGATGGTCCCCTGGTGATCCGAGGCGACCAACTGATCCCCGCGAATGAAATAGTAGGCCTGCGGCAACTCGGTTTCACCCGTTTGACGCGGAAGGACATATTGGATCACGTTCACACCCTGGACCATTTGAAGCCGGCGGCGCGCCCCTTTTTCCGCCAATTCCTCGGCCACTCGATCGAGCAGCTGCTGGGCCTCTTTCCGCCGACCGCGGATGTCCACCAGCAACACCGTCGCATGCTGGGTCTTGTCACCATCCGGTTGGATGGTCGCCAAGCAGATTTCCCCCCCGTAGATGTCGCGAAGGTCATCCAAGGTGATGCTCAAACGGACGCTGGTCCGGCTCAACTTGGTCTCCAGTTGGGTGCGGAGGTCTTTGAAGAAGGGTTCCATCAGGGGGTTCTGGGCAAGTTTTCCGAGTTGTGTCTGTTCGAAGCCTTCACGCAGTTCCCCGGCATCGGGCACGGAAACCCAGGCCTTGGTCGTCTCCGGCAACACGCTCTCGCTCGGCGGGACAGCCTCCGCCGCGGGGGCAAGGGCCAAGAACAAAATGAGTGCTAAGTGCAAGAGAAAGGCGGGTCGATTCACAGTTAAGTCTCCTTCACAGGGGGCAGGCTGTCGTGCTTTTGCATACCGGTTATCATACTCGATGACCCTATTACCGGCAAAGTTGGCCCAAGTGGGCTACGGCACGGGCACCACCCCCCCTTGTGTATTCCGTTTGTTAGTTCAGTAAGGTGAGTTGGGAGCTTTTTCCATCAGCGGGTGCCGCGGGTTTGACAGCACGTTTTTTGCTGCTTAGTATTAACGGGTTATCGGTGCGCGCACGACTTATCTTGTACCCCAAAACCCGCGAGGCTTTCTTTGACCACACCCAGTCGCAGTGGATTATTTCGGCAGCCGACAGATAGCCGCTTGGAAGCTTTTTCAGAGAGCATCAGTTTTGATCGCCGTTTATACGCTCAGGACGTGACGGCGTCGATGGCGCATGCCCAGATGTTGGCCACGGTCGGGTTGGTCAGTC
>SLMF01000351.1 GCA_007133715.1 Planctomycetaceae bacterium | reverse complement strand
TTAGCAAGGAGCGTAACGCCCCCCCGGGCGAGCCGGGGGCATTTGATTGGTTGGGGTGGCTGAGGGATGTAGCTTGGAGCGTAACGATCCCCCGGGCAAGCCGGGGGCATTGGGTTGAATGCCTAGACTACGGGGGAGACGCAGCAAGCAACTTCCGGCCTTCATGGCCTATAGATTGTGATTTGCGGCCTAGAAGCTCCATTTCAACGAGAAAGGCGCGAAACCAAAAGTCGAACCGCCATTGCAACATGATAGCATTGCTTGCGTGTTCCGCCTGAAAACCAGTAGTTAAGCGGGTCATTGAAAAAAAAGGGGGCAGGACTGGTCGCTCATGTACGGTCGGGCTTAGAATGGAACACGATTCGACGCCATAGATTTGGGGGATGCAAACCGGATGCGATGGCCACTGAGAACGCAAATTATGGTTCCGATGGCGGGTGCCATGCTGATGACCGTGGTGGCGATCAGTCTGTTGAATGCTTGGCTGGCTGGTCGCCGGGTGCTGGAGGGGATTCAATCTCAGGTGCATGAGATGGCCGGTACGCTGGCCACGGCCTCGTTTCCTCTGACCGACAGCGTGCTGCGGCAGATGCGGGGTTTGTCGGGAGCGGAGTTCGTGGTGGTGGATCGTACGGGGGTCGTCGCGGCGTCCCGTCGAGCGGGTTGGCCGCATTCGCCGCTGCCGGCGGTGGCCGAGTCGGGTGAGCGGAGTTCGTTCTTGTCGGACGAGCGCGTGACGGTGGGCGGTGAATCGTTCTTTTTCGCCTCGCTCCATCTCTGGCCGCCGCAGCCGGAACGCGAGGGAGCCACGTTGTACGTGCTGTACCCGGTGGCTCGCTACTATCAGGCTTGGCGTGAAGCCGTACTGCCACCGCTGGGTGCCGGGCTGGCCGGGCTGGTCACGATGGTCTTTCTCAGCTTTGCCATCGCCTCACGCGTCACCCGGCCCATCCACCGGTTGTGCAAACAGGTCGAACGGATTGGTCACGGCGAGTTTGTGCCGGTGGCGACTTCTTCACGAAACGACGAAGTCCGCGATCTGGGGCTGGCCGTCAATCGACTGGCCGAGGTGTTGAAAGAGTACGAGTCGGAGGTACGGCGGAACGAGCGTTTGCGGACACTCGGTCGGATGGGTGCACGGATCGCCCATCAGTTGCGGAATGCCGCCACCGGCTGCCGATTGGCGGTGGACCTGCACGCCCGCGGCTGTGCGGCGGGCCACGATGAGAGCTTGCAGATGGTTCGCCAGCAGCTGGATCTGATGGAGGATTTTCTGGAACGGTTTCTGTCGCTGGGCCAATGGAAATCCAGCCCACTGGTTCCGCTGGACCTGACGGACGTGGTTCGTCGCGTGCTGCCGTTGGTACAACTCAAGGCGGATCATTTGGGTGTCCGGCTGCAGTGGGAACCCCCGTTACAATTACCCTCGGTGGCGGGCAATGCCGACGGTTTGGCCCAGGTGCTGGTGAATCTGCTGTTGAACGCGATCGAGGCGGCAGCCGAACGGGGGGAGCCGTTGCAGGAGAGCGGGCGGGAGCGGCGAGTGCGGGTCTGCATCGAATCGGCCGTTGCGGAACAATGTGTTCGCTTGCAGGTCGTCGATACGGGTCCGGGACCTGCCGAACCGGTGCGGGAGAGCCTGTTCGAGTCGCTTGTTTCCGGAAAACCCGAGGGCATCGGGCTGGGTCTGGCCATTGCTCGGGAAGTGGTCCAGCATCATGGCGGCCGCATCTCTTGGTGCCGCCGCGATTCGCAGACGCATTTTACCGTCGAACTGCCGACCTTAAGGACCAAGCGGAACCATGAAGAGATTGTTGATCGTCGATGACGAGCCGAGCATTTGCTGGGGGCTGGCCCGGTTGGGCGAGAGTTTGGGACACCGGGTGGTCACGGCTTCTTCGGCCGAAGCGGCGTTGGAGCAGGTCCCGGCGCAGCCGCCGGACGTGATCGTGTTGGACATTCGGTTGCCCGGGATGGACGGTTTGACGGCGATCAAGCGTTTTCGCCAGCGTTGTGGGGACGTGCCGATCATTGTCATCACCGCCTATGGTGATTTGCACACTGCGGTCGACGCGGTGCGGCAGGGCGCTTTCGATTATCTGGTCAAGCCTTTTGATTTAGAGCGATTCGAACGGGTATTGTCACGGGCCTTGAGCCCGCAAGCTTCTCCGTCCGCGCCGCCCGCCAACGTCCCGCAGGCCGGCTTCGTCGGTAGCTCGCCGCAGATGCAGGAAGTCTTCAAGCGGATCGCCTTGGTCGCCGCGTCCGAAGCCCACGTGACCGTGTGCGGGGAAAGCGGGACGGGCAAGGAGCTGGCCGCTCGGGCCATCCATCGCTTCAGCAGTCGCGTCGCCGGCCCCTTCGTGCCCGTCAATATCGCCTCGCTCAGCCCCACGCTGGCGGAGAGCGAGCTGTTCGGACACGTCCGAGGCGCCTTTACCGGTGCCGACAGCCCGCGAGACGGACTGCTGGTCCAAGCCGACGAGGGGACGTTGTTCCTGGACGAAGTGGCCGAGATCCCCTTGACGATCCAAGTCAAATTGCTGCGCGCCTTGGAGCATGGCGAGGTCACGCCGGTCGGTAGCAGTCAGCCCATCCGGACCTCTTTCCGCGTGGTCAGCGCCACACACCAGGACCTGCTGGAGCGGATTGAAGCGGGCGAATTCCGTCACGATCTCTATTTCCGACTGACCGCCTTTCATATCGACATCCCCCCGTTGCGGGAACGCGTCCAGGATATCCTGCCGTTAGCCGAGCATTTTCTCGAGCTGGCCGGCCGCCGCGGAATGCCCCCGGCCACCCTCTCGCCTGCCACCTGCCGCGAATTGCAGCAGCGCCCCTGGTACGGAAATGTCCGCGAGCTGCGCAATGCCATCGATCACGCCGTCATCCTGGCTCGCGGTGGCGTCCTCGATCCGGAACAGTTACCCGAGCCTGCACCGGCGGTATGGCGGAGCCGCGACCGTCAGCCAGCTTCGAACGAAGCAAGCTTGCTGCACCACCTCCGCCGCTGGTGCCAGGCTCGTCTGGAAGAACCGGCCGCCCACGGCAAGGTGTACCAGCACCTGCTGCAGATGGTCGAACCGCCGTTGCTGCAAGCTGCGATGGAGCGTCACGGTCAGTATCTGACCGCCGCTCAAGCGCTGGGGATGCACCGCACCACGCTGCGGAAGAAACTGGCTCAATACGGGATCGAAGGGGAAGCGGCGAGTGCAGCGGATTCGGACGTCGGTTGAGCGATACCAGCCGGATTTTGATCCCGTCGGGCAGCGAGTGGCAGAGGCTCCTTGTTCGTGAAATCTGGCGGAAGCTCGTACCACCGAGTTCAGTGCAGCGGCCCGATCGGCTGCGGGGAGATCACGATTTCGGCAGGCGGGGTCAGGCCTGAACCCGACATCCCCAACCTCGACAGCCTGGCTATAATCACCGGGGCGCTCTCGCCGACTGGGAATGCTTCGAGTTATCTTGCCAAACCACCCCGATCAGGAGGAATACCAGCATGTGGGCATCCCGGCCAAGGCGTGTGCTGCCCGGCACGTCGGACGTCGCGGCTCGTGACGGTGTCACGCTGATCGAGCTGCTGGCGGTGATTGCGATCATCGGGATCCTGTTGGGACTGTTGCTGCCAGCCGTCCAATCGGCTCGCGAATCGGCTCGCCGAACCGAGTGTGCGTATCAGCTGAAACAATTGGGGCTGGCGGCTCAGAACTTCCACAACAGCTTCGAACGCCTTCCCCCGGGGTACCTCGGCTCGCTTCCCGCCGTTCCCGTCCCCCCGTTCCTCGACCAGTACCTGGGGGTCATCCCCTACCTGCTGCCCTATCTGGAAGCGGCCGATGTTTTTGAGCAGATCGATACCGAGATGCGTCGGGACCGCCATGTGGCCGGCGGTTGGTGGTCCGATCCGTCCAGCTGGTCGGTCTCCCAGACGCGGATCGGGGTGCTGGTGTGCCCTTCCGACAATCCGTACACTTCCCGTCATGGTACCTTTGCAGGGCTCCATGTGTATTATGACGCAGACGAGCAGCTGGTTTTTCTGAACGGGTTGTATCTGCCTCATGAGAGCGGTGGCAGCGTGCTCGGTCGCACGAATTACGTCGGTTCCGGGGGCGGCATGGGGGAAACAGGAAGCCCCCATTGGGATCGCTTTCGCGGCGCCCTGACCAACCGTTCGCAAAACCGGCTGACCGACATCTTGGACGGGACAGCCAATACGCTGCTGTTTGGTGAAGCGGTGGGGGGACATCTCGCAGGACGTCGTGATTTCTCCCACAGCTGGATGGGTAGCGGCTCGTTGCCCGTCGCCTGGGGACTGGGTGACCGAGCCTACAACCGGTTCAGCAGCTGGCACCCGGGGGTGGTTCAGTTCTGTATGGCGGACGGCTCGGTGCGGCCGATCTCGGTCGAGATTGACGAGCAATCGCTGATCCATTTAGGGGGCATTGCGGACGGGCATGTGGTTCCGCATGCGGGAGTCCGCTGATGGCACGGAGGGGTATCCGAGCACGGGTGGCGGCCAGGGGGCAGCCAGCGGGCTGAGTCTGCTGAGCGTGGTCGGCGGGCTGCGGCTGGAAAAATCGCCCAATCGCCCACGCCTGCGGAAAGATCGTGATTACCGGTGCCAGTCGGGTGCCAGGAAGCCGGTCGCTTCCGGGAAGGTGGGACGGCGGCGGAAGTCGGCGGGGTCGTAGTCGGGATTGCCGGGGTCGGGATCGACCCATCGCGGATGCTGCCGCCCGAAATAACTGCCGTAGTACTGGTAGTTACTGTCCACCCAGCGGCTGAGGACCATTCGCTGCAGGGGTGTCAGGAGTTGGGAGTGGTCGTGTTCGGCGTTTTGGGGATGTTCCGGGTCGTTGAGCAGGTCGATCAGACGGCTGGCGTGGCTGCCCAGTTGTTTGGGTGGCAGGTAGGCGCCGTTATGATTTCCCTGGTCACCGCGGTCGAACGAAAGGAACTCGGAGATAATCGGTCCGGCCAGTTCTTTGCTGGCCAGTTGTTCGTAGGACGTGTTGTAGAACTGGGTGATTTCGCCGGTGAGTCTCAGGTTTGCGGCGGGTTCTTCTGCGCCGTGGCATTCGATGCAATGGGCGTCGAAGAGGGGTTGGATATCGGTGGGATAGTGGATAACTTGTCCCGGCCGCCCGTCGCCGCCGTGTGCTAATTCGTCGCACGGTTGGGGTTGGAGTTGGCTGGGCGGCCGCCGCAGTGCCAGGGGCGGGATGCTGGCGGCCGGTGTCACGCGGTGGGACTGGCCATGGCAACCGGTGCAGGAACGCACTTCCCCGGCCATGTAGTTCACGTAAGTCCGTTCGCGTTGCAGTTCCTGGAAATCGCCGTCCAGAGCTTGGATGAAGAGACTGCGGTTTGCGGGCACCAGGAAATGGGCGGAGCCATCCTCTTCGACCGGTACCACCCCCCACTGCACGCGCGGCCAGAGGGCGGCTCGCCAGCTGGAACTGCTCAACGACGGACTCCAACGTCTGCCGGTCGACCAATAGCGAGGCAGGGCCTCGTTGATCCGCAGCCATTTCACCTCGCCCGGCTCGATCCCTTCCATGCCTTCGTGGACGTTGGTCAGGATGCACAGAGCTTGTCGGCTGGCCGCCAGTTCCCGGTCCAGCGAGGGCTCCAAGTGGGGCGGGACCGGCCGAGCGACCACAGGCGTGGGGTGCCAGCAGGACAGCTCCGGATCGGCATGGATAAAGCGGCGAGCCCCGGCGCTGTCGATCAAATACAGGGCATAGGCATGGGGAACTTCCTTGTAATGATCGGCAGGGTCTTCCTTATAAGACACCAGAAATTCATGCTCGCTGACCGGGAACGGGTGGGTGAACAGATGCCCGCTGCGTCCCTCGCGGTCGTGGACGTAGGCGCCTTTCTCGGTCAGGAAGTGCCAGCCCGGTTCGGTACGTCGTTCGACGAACACCTCGGGCGTGATATTGACCACGGGAAAACGGCTGTCGCCCTGGATGTAATCCGGGTGATGCGGATCTGGCCCGCGGACGCGGACATCCATGCCGTGGTCGATCACCATGATGGCGCCCAGACACCCGCCTTGCGGAAAGTGGCTCGTGCCCACGCATACCAAGCGATGCGGTTGGCCGGGGATCGGCTGCGGGTACATGTACACGGTGGTCGTGTCGTCGGCCAAGCCGTACAGCTCTTGGCTGCGCGTGCCATCGGGGTTCATCGCCCAGATCGTCTTGGCCACGCGGGCGCCCTTATCGACGTATTCCCAGCGGTGGTACATGACGCGGCCGTCGTCCAGCACCACCGGGCAGAACTCGCTGACCGGGCTCCTCGTGAGCTGCTCGATCTCGGAGCCATCGGCATTCATCCGGTGCAGCAGGGGCACGGTCAAGTGGGAGGAGCCGCCGCACAGCACGGTATGTTCGGCACGGGTGGACGAGAAGACGATCCGGCCGTCGGGCAGGTAGCAGGGGTGGATGTCATCGGTATGCCAGCCGGGTCGCCAGCGTGCCGCTTTTTCCGCCTCGTCTTCCGGAGGAAACGAGATCTGCCGCAGTCCGTGACCGTCCAGCTGCACTTCCCAGACGCGGAACCCGGCCCCGGGATGTTCGCGGAAATCGAACAGCACGCGGCGGGCGTCGAACGACAGACTGATCTTGCCGATGAAACCGCGTCCGCCGGGCAGGTCGGCGGCGGTGACCACCGGCCGCTCGACTCCCGTCCGCAGGTTGAGGATGTAGATGCCGTTGCGAGGATCGAAACGGTCGGGGCGGGTGCCGTTGTCGATATCGGTGTAGTAGTGATCCGAGGAATACGGCCGGCGTTTGACGAAGACGAGTTCTTCGAAACCCAGCTCACCCGGCCCGACGGGGGTTCGGGCGACCTCCGTCCGGGTGTACAGATCGCCCCAGCGGGCGTCGTCCAGGGGGATATCCGCTTGGATCAGGGCGTCCAGTTCGGTTGTGAACTCTTCCTGAGCCGTGCCCAGCCGCCGCAGCCGCGGTTCGAGGATCTGGCGGGCGAGCGCGGCCCGGCCCGCTCGGCTTTGCTCGATCTCGATCTCGCGAGAACGCGTGGACCATTGGCTGGTGCTGCTTTGCGTGGCCGATTGATTCAGCGCCAGGTTGGTGTCTCCGTCCGCGGCAAAGACTTCGACCTGGTTCAGGTGCATCCAGTTCCGGCCGGGCACTTGGATGCGGACGAACCGCGCGGACTGTTCTTCCAGTGTCACCAGGAACGGTTTTCCCGGGCCGGCCCCGACGGGCGGCGAGTCGTCGTGCCGGTACGCCTCGCGCCAGACCTGACCGTCTTCGGAGAGCAGCAATTGGAAGCGTGCCAGCCGTTCGGGCATGTGCGGGTTGTACACCGCGACGGACCCCAACGGATGGCGATCGCCCAGATCGACCTGCCAGAAGGGGTTTTCATCTTGCCCGGTGTGGAACCGGAAACCGCCGCGGGTGTCGCCATCGACAGCACCGGCCGCATCTTCTTCCGGCAACACGCCCCGTTGGGCACGGGCCCGAGTCAGCTGGGCCTGCCAAGCGGCGGTGTCAGCTCGAGCCCCCACGGCGGCCGCTACGACCGCAACGAATAACAGACGCGATACCCAACTCATGGCTTGCTCCCATCAGGAGAAAGGGTTCCTGGTCACCGTTTCCAATTCCCGATCATAGCACAAGCCCAACGCCGAATGCAAATCGGCCTCGGCTCGACCCCGCCCCGTTCCTGGCGTATCATCGTGAGCTGGGAAGGTGGGAGACGGCCGAGAGGAGGCCAGGGCTCGGGATGACCAAGCCCTGACAAAACGGCTTCGGTCTCGGCGATCCCGACCCACTTATACCGTGTGCGGCTTGGTTTGTCCCTTTGTCGGGCGGAATTCATTCCGCTCCTGCGAAACGGATTGAAATCCGTGCAACGACAAACCTGCCCGCGCACGGTATAAGGAGGCCCTCACAAAACTGCTCGGCGCGGGTCTCTGACCCCGCCGAAACCGACGACCGACGGTCACTGCTCGGCGCGGGTCTCTGACCCCGCCGAAACCGACGACCGTAGGTCACTGCTCGGCGCGGGTCTCTGACCCCGCCGAAACCGACGACCGTAGGTCTCCCAGCCCAGTTTTGTTAGAGCCTCTAAGCGGTTTTATTAGCTGTTCGAGGACCTTATTCGGAGTCGAATTCTCATGCGTATGACGGTGGCTTGGATGTGTGGATGGCTGCTGCTGGTCGGTGGACTGGCAGCCGAAGACCAAGCGGGGGAGCAACAGGCGGCAGGCCTCCGCTTCTCCCGCATCCCCTTGTTTCAGGACCTGAATGAAGGCTGCGATCTGGCCGATATCAACCAGGACGGGCGGCTGGACATCGTGGCCGGCCGCAACTGGTACGCCAGCGCCGACTTGATCCCCCGACCCGTACGCCTGCTGGAAGATTGGAATCGGTACGCGCAAAGCTGCGGCGAACACGCGCTGGATGTCAATGGCAACGGATGGATCGATGTGGTCAGCATCGGCTTTACCACTTCAGAAATCTGCTGGTACGAGAATCCGGGCCCCGAAGGCCTGGCACGCGGCTGGTTGTGGGAACGTCACGTGCTGGTCGACACCGGCCAGCAACAAAACGAAGGTTCTTACCTCCGCGATCTGAATGGCGATGGGGCCCCCGAATTGATTATCAACAGCTGGAACCCGGAGGCCCCTTTGATCGCGTGGCAACTGGATCGGGATTCGGGCGAGCGGCCGACGCTGATCCGCCACGAATTGGCTCCCCGTGGCAACACCCATGGAATGGGGTTCGGCGACA
>SLMF01000655.1 GCA_007133715.1 Planctomycetaceae bacterium | reverse complement strand
TTGGCAGCGTTTGCGGCAAGCGGAACCGGCCAGCGATTTCTTTTGCCAGTCCAAGTCGTCGATTTCGGGCCGCAGGACGACGGGAATCGGGGTCCTCCGGAAGGACCACAGAGTCGCATAGGCCTCAGAACGCATACCGGCGACGACTACCAGATCGAACTGGCTCCGTCGTCGTCTCAACCAATGGACCAGGGACATCAGGAAATAGGTTCGGCTGGCGAGTGCGCCGCCCCTCAGCTGCAGCCGATGTACCCGCGTCCCACCGAAATGGCTCAGCGCCGGCCAATCGGCGTGCCATCGAGGGCTGACCACGGTGGTCTGGACGCCCAGCCGCGGCAAACCGCAGGCCAAGTCTCGCATGGCATCTTCCGCGTCTCCGACCAATGGCCAGAAACGCCGCGTCACCAGGACCACCCGCAACGCCTTCATCGCCTTTCCTGTTCTGCGATGAGAGGGTCGCCATCGCTGAGTGGACGGAAGTCGCCCGGTTCCATGGCTGCGAGATACGGTAAGTTTCGCAGTTGATCCTGGTAATCCAAGCCATAGCCGACAACAAACTGATCGGGCAGCTCGAATCCGACAAAATCCGCAGCAACCTGTACCTGCTGGCAGCCCACTTTGCGCAGCAGGACCGCCGTCCGCACGGACGCAGCCCCGGCTTTCCAAAAGCGATTTTGGAGCGTTGCCAGCGTATGCCCGGTATCCAGAATATCGTCCACCAACAGCACGTGTCGCCCGACGAGTTCCAGTTGCCGATCTCCGGCCAAACTCAGCGGCCCCCGTGTGGTCTGCCCGCGATAGCTGCTGGCCTGAATCAGTTCGATCCTCAAGGGAATCTCCAAACGGCGGATCAGGTCCGCGATAAATACGATGCACCCGTTCAACACACCGATCATCGTCATCGGACGCCGCCCCCAGGCTGTGGAGATCTCGGCGGCGAGACGATCGACGCCCTGCTTCAACTGCTGTTCGTTCAATAAGACTTTCACGCTCGAATCCCGTCGGAGCAAAGGCTCGAAGTCATGGATGGATACACGTGGTCCGGTCCCGAGCGAGCCCCGCTGCCGAAAACAAGGCAAGAAAAACACTTTTTCTAACTACGCCTAAATTTCCACCCATGGCGGACCGGTGCCTCACTTCCCACCGGAGCTACGCATTTGGGCGACCGCGGCACAAACGATCGAAAATCAAACGCGGGGAGCCCGGCCTGATGCGATGCCGATGCCAATCGCGATGGTCGGGCAGATCCCGCTCGTCCAGGGGCCAGGGTGCAAAGGGTTCGAAACCCAACGCGTCGCGCAGGCGGCCGCTATTCATCGTCACGTCTCCCGCGCGTGGCGGCATGGGTCCCGCTTCGTGCCGCAAACAACCCCGCAGTAACTCGGGGGGGTACCCGCCCACGCGATTGATGATCTGAGCGATCTGATACAGGCTCAGACTCCGGGGGCCGCCCGCATGATACAATCCGGCGACCGGGCGACTCAAGATGGCTTGGCACACCCGATTCAGGCAATCGGTATAGGTCGGTGTGCGGTACTCGTCGTAAAACAAAGTGGCCGGCTTGTTCTTTTTGAAGCGGGACTCGATCCAGTCGATCGCCCCGGCATGCCCATTGAAACTGGGCCCCATGGGCAGGGAGATCCGCAGCACGCAGGCATCGGGGCGATGCGCCAGAATCCAGCGTTCCGCTTGGGCCATGGTCTTGCCGTAGATCGTCACGGGATCCGGGGGGTCGGTTTCTCGATACCCGCCGGACTGATCCCCCGAGTAGACCAGATCGACCGACAGATGGACCAGTCGCGTGGAGCGATCCAGCACCTCCAAGAGGTTTTGGATTCCCACCACGTTCACGCGCCAAGCGAGCCAGGGGTCCATTTCGCAGGATTTCAGCTTGCACGTCCCCTCGCAATTCAGTACCGCACGGAACTGGTATTGGTCGAACAAGCGGCGCAGGCCGTCGTGATGGTGGATATCGCAGGCGGCCACCCCGGGGCCGTCCAGCGGCCAATTGTCTTTCCGCCGCGTACCGATAACCTGGCCGGGAAATCGGGCGTGAAAGTGGCGGAAGGCATTATAGCCTGCCACACCCGCAATGCCGGTGATCAGGAGCGGAAGGGGAGGGTCTGGGATCCGTTTCATCCACTCGTGACTCGATAATTCAGGCGACAACGTCCTCATCCGTCTCCGCCTGTTCCTCCTCCAACGATCCCGTTTGCTCGTCTTCCTGGTCTTCGAGGTCCTCGGCCGTTTGGGGAAGAACGTGGTTCCAGGCGATCGCCAGCCAGCCGTTGCGGCTGTCGAGGGTTTCCAAAATCAACTGGCCGGCCTCCTGCCAGCGGCCCGGCAATTCGAGGCCTTCGGAATCGAACTGTTCGCGGAACAGTTCCGAGAAGTTTCGTCGCAGGAAGGTCTGCACGGCAACATCCCCCACCCGCATCTGCGGGCGGCCCGCGAAGCGGATGTCGATGTCGCCTTGGCGAGTTACGCGTGCGCCGCGGGAGGTCTGTTCCAGGGCATAGGTCGCTGCCACCTCGATGTTCTCCCGCACCGTTTGATCGCCGCGACGGAACTGCGTCGCTCGCAAAGCCACCGTGAACCCCTGGTCATCGAACCGCACGTGCAACGGCCGTTCGGCAGCAAACGTGATGCTCCACGGTTCGTCTTCTGCCGAGATTCGAAAAGCCTCCGGCACTTCACCCAACAACTCGTCCAGAAACCCCTGCAACTGTTCGTCCGACAAGCTCACGCCGCCGAGCAGGGCCTGCGAGAGATTGCCTACCAGCGACTGATGCAACTGGAGGCACAAGTCGTATCCCTCGGCCGAGCTCGGAGGTGCTCCGGGAGCTCCCAATTGACTGCCCGCCGCCTGAAGCAGCCGAACAAACAACTGTTCTTCGCTGGTGCGGAAAGCCAGCTCGCGGGGAAAAGCTCCCCGACGCAATAAGGGCTTGCGAAACGCCTCCTGGAGCCGCTCCTGCGGCGTGGCCAAGAGTTCTTCGATCTGCGCATCCATCCGGCCCGCCACCCGCCGACCGCTGCGGCCCGACGCAATCGCCTCGTACTGCGGCTGCGTCCGCCGCGCCCGATTCCAGGCAATCGTCTCGGTCACCGACGTTCGCGCCGAAATCCGACGAATCCGGGTGCGGGTGCGTGCCGAAGCCACTGCCGGCGAACTGTCCCAACCCTCGGCATCCATCGTGAGTCGCTTCCTACCGCCCACCCGAGTGATGCCGTCGCTGAGGATCCGCACCGGCCCATTGTAGCCCGTGTTGTTCGAAGTGACCGTGCCCTCCAAAATCAAATCCAGTACGGCTCGCTCCTCATCCGGAACCAACTCCAAAGTGACCAGGCCCTGCAAGTGCGAGTTGGCCCGAATCGTCGTGCCCAGAATCTCCTCCCACACGGTCATGTACTCATCCAATTCGGTGGCAATCCCGACTTGAAGGAGCGGAGCCGAAATGGCCACGTGGAAATTCGGTCGGGAATGGTGGTAACGAATCGCCGCTACCAAATCCTCGACCTGCTGATAGCGTTCCATCCAGCCGACCAACTGGCCGATGATCACGTGGTCTTCCACATCCGGTTCGGCAACGTAGGTTTCCAGACGCTGAGCGATCTCCTCCAGGTATCGCTGAAAAAACTCCTCCGACCGCGGATTTTCCGCAAAACGGCGCGTGTCCAGATACCGTTCCAGCGACTTTCGCAAACGGTCCAATTCGGGCAGTTCCAATCCCGGCGTGTTTTGGTAAAGGTTCCGGCTGGCGGCCACCAGCGTCTGCAAATCGGGCTCGTCCTCCCGCGACTGCGTCTGCAATACGTCCCACTCCAAAGCCTGGTACAACGACTCGCGTTCTTCGGCCGTCCAGCCGCGGACGAGACGCTCGACGTCCGTCACCGCCTGCTGCCATTGCTGGTGCGCCCGCCGCACATCCTCATCGGTAAGCGGCGAAAACCGCTGCTTGGCTTCCCGCGCCACTCCGGGAAGCTGGTCAATCGACAGCGGAGGCAACTCGGCTAACCAGGCTTCCAGAGCACGGC
The DNA here is from genome assembly GCA_007133715.1 of Planctomycetaceae bacterium. GTDB lineage: Bacteria > Planctomycetota > Planctomycetia > Pirellulales > Pirellulaceae > SLMF01. Next base: position 4,733 of record SLMF01000655.1, on the reverse strand, counting down.
GAACCGCGACAAAACGGTGCCGATCCAAACCCGACTCGTCGCTTTCATAGCGTGCCAGCACGGCTCGTAACACACTTCGCTCCGGCGGATCGTCGCTGTCCAGCTGCTGCCGCAAGTCCGCCGTTCGCAGGTAGCGGTGCCAGCCCGCGCCACGCTCGCTGTCATCCAACCAGTTGTCCAACCGTTCCAGAGCGTTTTCGACCTGACTCCGAGCCGTCTGCGCGTGCACCGCGTCCGCCGGTGCAAACCCGAAAATCAGCATCGCCAAGCTGGCCAAAAATAAGGGGGACCCATGCCACATCGCGTCGCTCCTTCCGAACATTCCCAGGTCCCACGGACGAGACCCAACTTGTGATTTGGCCGATGAGCCAACAATTCTCAACCGTTGAATCTTACCACACCCTTACTTCTTTCCCAACCGACGTTTCCCCTGAAAAAAGCGGGTTAGGATCCGGCCACACGGTTCAGCAAGCACGCCACCGATGACCTGCGCACGATGATTCAGCCGCGAGTCTCCCAGCAGGCGAAACAAAGAATCGACAGCACCCGCCTTTGGGTCGGGTGCTCCATACACTACCCAGGGGATCCTTGCCTGTACAATCGCCCCCGCACACATGACACACGGCTCGAGCGTGACGTACAGGGTGCAATCGTCCAACCGCCAGCTCCCCCGTGCCGCAGCGGCTTGAGCAATCGCCAGCATCTCCGCATGAGCCGTAGGATCGTTTATTTGCTCCCTCCGATTGTGGGATGCGGCAAGGAGCCGCCGCTGGTAAACCACCACCGCCCCGACCGGCACCTCGTCCTCGCGCCAAGCTTGCTCGGCTTCTGACAAGGCGCGACGCATCCAGCATTCGTGCTCGGCCACAATCTCTGGAGCCAGCCAACGGAGGTCTTTGCTCCCGTCTGTTTCCAAAGCGTGACCTCCTCCCTCACTTTGAGTGGTGCGGTGTGACCAACAAACGACCCCGGAAACTCGAATGGGTCGCCATCATAGCCTACTGGTCCCGGTGGATCCCGGTGGTCCGTCCCGCATTCTCGCGTGCCGAATCAGGGTGGCAGTCGCCGATAGGATACCTTCCTGTACGCCACGCGACTCTGCCAAGCAGCGATCCCCAACGGTTTGGAAAGTTCGACCTCGGGACGCGGCTCCAAGTGCCTGTCCGTGGTTTCCAGGTCCACCACCTGCTGGCCATCGATCCAGGCGGTGATGCGGTCTGCCGTCACGCGTAAGCGGATGGCGTACCAGCGATCGTTTTCGAAACGCAGGTAACGCGTGGTCTGGTTCTCAGAAGCGTCGCGACCGTCGACACAGGACAGCCCGACAACGGCACCCGCCCACCCGGCGACGATCAAGGTGCAATGGGACTCGGCGACGGGAAACGTCAATCCGCAGAAGAAGTCCCGTCCTTCCAGACGGATCGCTTCTAGCCGGATCTCGTAGTCTGTGCGGGGGAAATCTCGTTGCCAAGTCACCCCCGTCAGCATGATTCCCGGTTCCATCAGGATCTGCCCGTCGCGGACGGAGACCAGTCCCTCGCCCCCAAAGTTGACGCTTTCCCAACCGTCAAGGGTTTCGCCATCGAAGAGGGGAACCCATTGTTCGGCGGATTTTTCGCGGTACGGCCCGCCCGCCTGCCCGTCGGCAACACCGAGTGTCAAGACGAAAAGCCCGCCGATTAGGCAAATCGCCCGTAGGTTCATTCTCAAGATCATCGCAATATCTCGTCAGCTCAATCCGTATTCGCCACTTCGGCCGCCGGCTCCGCCTCTTCGGCGGCTTCCACAGCCCCGTCCTCAGCAATCAGCACCTGGATCTTCTCCTCCAGATCTCGGGCCGCCTGCTCGCCACTGCCCACACGCACCATCCGTACCACACCCGTACGGTCGACCAGCACCATATGCGGGATACCGCTGACCGCGTAGAAAGCGGACAGATCGTCGCCTTCTTGCAGAGCAAAACGATGTTCCAGTTCGTAGCTGGCGGCGAATTTCTCCAGCATCTGCCGTTCGTCTTCCGGGCTGACCGGGTCGGACGAACGGACCGCACGACCGGCTTCTTCATCCCAGCGGAAGTTGTAGTAGCGGGTCAGTCCGATGATGATCAGGCCTTGGTCGGCGTAATCCTGATGCCATTGGCGGAGTTTGGGGAACGTGGCGATGCATGGCCCGCACCAGACCGCCCAGAAGTCTAACAAGACCACGCTGCCTTGCAAGTCTTCGTCCGTCAGCGGTTCGCCATTCACCCAAGCTTCGACCGCCAGCGGAGCAGCGGATTCGCCCACCAGGGCATCGAACCGCTCGGACCGCTCGACCGCAGACCGTACGCGGCCGAAGATCTGGTTCGCACCGCCCCACGCATCCCGAGCCAAATCGCCGTCGACCGCTTCTTGCCGCGATTCCACAAACGCCTCGGCCTCCGTCAAGCGTTCCCGCGCGACCCGCGGCTGCGAACTCGCCAGAGGAACCAGTTCCTGGGTCAGCTTCAGCAGATACAGTTGGATCGTCGGAACATCTTCGGGATCCTCGGTCAGACTGGCTTCCAGTTCCTCCAAAGTCGTGCGGGCCACCCGGATCTGTCGCTGGTAGAACTCGACCGCATTCACCGCACGCTGCCGCATCTGTTGAGCATCCACCGTGGTCGGTTCCAGAGCGTTCAGGACCTCAAGCATCTCATTCAGCACGGCTTCCGCCTCCTCGGGGGCCGTCGCCATCTGACCGGTCGCCTTTCGCAGGTTTTCCAACATATACGCGTTCAAAGCCGCGACGTCATCCGGATTCTGCTGCAACAATGACACCGGCCCCCCTGTTTCGGATACCGCTTCCTCCGCAGCAAGCAGGGGGCCCCAACACAACGTCACCAGCCCCACCATGAGAAACCAACTCTTCATTGTAAGTGCTCCAGAAACTGAGAAGGGAAAGGCAGATCGACCGTTTGGGAAGACAGGGAAGAGAGTTCCCCGCAACCCGCTACTTGTTATTGTGGAGCGATCGGGCACGGCGCCCAGTCATGCAACCAAGAAAATCCGAGATTTGGACCCGCATCTGTCCCGAAGTCTCCCCAAACAGCCAACGGCCGCTAACCAAGCAGGTGGGAAAACAACAGGCGTTTGGGGACAGGCGTTTGGGGACAGGCGTTTGGGGACAGGCGTTTGGGGATTTGGGGACAGGCATATCCCGGGAGAGGGTTGGGGCCACCTGTTGCACAGGGTGCCGCGAGCGGTTAGCGTGAAGGAGGTTGTTGGAAGCGGTCTCCGGCGCTTCGTGTCGCCGGGCGGTCAAGCGAGAAGGGGGGTACTGTGATGCGACAAGGGATCGGACGCAGAGAACTATTGAAGTCGGTTTTGGGTGCCGCAGCCGGAGTGGGTGGCGTGCAGGGTCTGGGTCTGGGCGAGCGATCGGAGCTGCACGCGGTGGAGGGGGGTGCCGCGTCCATGCCGGTCCGCCGCCTTGGCCGGACCGAATACCGGGTACCTCTGTTCAGTCTGGGAGGCCAATCGACGATTGAGCAGCCGGGGCGGCGTGACCAAGCGGTTCCGATCATCCACCGCGCACTGGACCTGGGTGTGAACTACATCGACACTGCGGCGGCCTATGGCGGGGGCGTCAGCGAGTCGTACATCGGCGAAGTGATGAAGGAGCGTCGCGAGCAGGTATTTCTGGCCACCAAGACCCGCGACCGCACGTACGAGGGTTCCTTGCGCGAGTGCGAGGCGAGTCTGAAGCGGCTGAACACGGACTACCTGGACCTGTACCAGCACCATGCCGTTCATCGGGACGAGCAATTGGAGGAACTGCTTGGTCGCGACGGAGCCGCACGCGCCTTTGCTCGACTACATCGTGAGGGGGTCATCAAGCACCACGGTATTACCGGCCATTCACCGCGTGTCCTGTTGAAAGCCTTGCAGCAGTATGATTTCGATTGCACGCTGATCACCCTCAACCCTGCCAACGAGTGGATGTTGGACCGCGAGTTTCTTGGTGAATTCTTGGCCACGGCGTTGGAGAAGGATGTGGGTGTGATCGGCATGAAGGTGGTCGCCCGCGGGCGGATATGGAAGAGTGGGCTGACCATGCCGCAGCTGATGGCCTACACGCTCAGCTTCCCGGTGGCGACGGTGGTGATCGGCATCACCACGTACGAGCAAGTGGAGCAGGACGTGGCAATTGCCCGCGATTTTCAGCCGTTTTCGGAGGAGCAGCGTGCGGAGCTGGAACGGCGTGTGACGGCCTGAGGCGGCGTGAGAGCCGGGCCTTGCGAGAAGGGAAAGATCTTTCCGGGGCCCCTGATCCTCGTGCCCCCCGCCCTGTGGCGACACCGCTCATTTTGCGCCCTCTTTGCGAAGCTCTTCCGTTTCGTTTGCCACTCCCGTATTGGGGGTTCCGGTTTGCCTTTTCGCGCCGTCCGTGTATTCTGAGTATTTGTCAGGCCTGTCTTTTTTCTCCCACCGATCCCACAAGCCTCAAACCATGGCAATTCCGCTGAGTACCTGTAGCCCCTGCGAACAGCAAGCCGCTGGCCAAGCTGCGTCTGAACCTGACCGCGTGACCGAGGCGCCGTTCGAGATCCGACTGGCGGAACGCGTGCATCGTTTGCCCCCCTACATGTTTGGTCGGATCAACAACCTCTTGTATGAGAAGCGTCGTGCCCATCGCGATGTCATTGATTTGGGCATGGGCAACCCGTCCGACCCCCCGCAGGACTTGGTCATTGAGAAGCTGGCCCAGGCTGC
>SLMF01000420.1 GCA_007133715.1 Planctomycetaceae bacterium | reverse complement strand
CCGTACAGTGTCAACCGATCGGTCGTCTGATGGGTAGCCAGGAAGCCGGTGTGCGTGAACGGTTCGCTGTTGTTCATCGTATAGGCGTGGCTGTAGAAGAAGTTATCGGGCGCCATCACCCTTTCGTATCCGATGGGCGCGTAGAATTTGCCTGCGATCACCGACAGGTCGCCGACCGCCAATTCGGCATACGCTTGGGGCAAGGCCCAACCGTAGATGCCGTGGTCGAACGCATCGGAATTATCCCAGCGCCCGCCGGGATTGCCAAACGCCTGCGTGTTTTGCGCATCGATACCGTACATGGCGTCGAAGCGGAAGCCCCAATCCGGCCCGTAGGTCGCGTCGGCCGCCCGCTCGGCATACAGCCACTGCTGATGCACATGCACGCGGTCCGGGTGGATATTGAATCGATCTGCATAGCTGGCTCGGCTGTGATAGCCCAGTTGGGTCCAGCCGCCGATGTCGATTCCCAGCGAGTTTTCCGGGAACAATTTCCAGCCGTCGTGGCCTGAATTCTTGGTCGAACTCTTGGCATCCGGCCAGTCGTGAGTCCAGCACACGCCGCCGGCACCCGTCTTGGTTCCCGTCTTCTTGGTTTCGACGGCGTCTCGCGGAGCCTCGACTTCGGGCACCACCAAATCGCTGGGTGACGGTTCGATCTGCTCCTGGTCGTCGTAGAAACCGGCGGGCGACACCGCCCGCACGTACTCCTGTGCCCCGGCCGAGCCCGCCAAAACGGCGCCCAACCAAGCGGTGGTCCATAGCCATCGTAATCGCTTCATGCTTTGTTTCCCCCTGTCCATGAGTTTTGCTAGGCCATCGGCGAATCCGACGTTGGTATCGACACCCCCTCTTGACACGGTTGATCTCCAGGAGTCGAAGCGGAAGAAACGATTTTGACGGCGGGTGCACATCCCCAAACACCCTGAAAAGCGGGAGAAACGGTATGAACGGTCCAAGTCCTACAACAGGCAGGCCAAGCCCATGATCGACTCAAAGGAGGTGAATGGCGACATGCTCTCTTAGGGCATGAGTTATGCTTGTATGTGCGGTATGCGTACACCTTAAATGGTGGTGTTTGTCGAGTCCGCGGCGCGTTTACTGCCGGGCCGGAAAATCCCAATTTTTTGCCTGGGGCGAGACGTCCGTCTTTCTGCTCAGAGCTGCTGGCGACCATAGCGGGACGCCGATCAGCCAACCGAACGACGTGGATTTCGTCGTTCAACAAAAGCGGCTGGCCAAAGTCATGCCACCGATCGGCTGCTGCTCGTTACGACCTCGAGGTGACTTCCTTCAGTCGGCGGCGGAGGTAGCCTAGGTTGCGTGCCATGTCCGCCGTGACATCCCCCGAAGGCGAGCTGGTTTCCAACACGCCCCAGCCTTGGAAACCGATTTCCGCGATCGTCTCCAGAATCCGCCGAAAATCCAACTCGCCCTCGCCCAAGTAGTGCGGGTTGTCCTTCAAATGGAACTGGGCAATCCGCTCCGGCCCCAGCCAGCGGATCTCTTCGAGCACCGGATACCCGCGTTGCGAAGAATTGCCCACATCGTAGTACAGCCGCACGGCAGGCGACGCGATGCGGTCCAAGAGGTAGGCATTGTCGCGGGCGGAGAGCAGATTTTCGAGGGCCAGCACCACGCCCGCCTCTTCCGCGGCCGGTGCGATCTCCCGCAAAATATGGGCCACCCGATCCATGTCCTGGCGGTTGTGAAGACCGCCCTCGCCGAAAAACGGCAGCAGCACCAAGTCGGCGTCCAAGGCCCGCGTGATCGGGATCGCCTGCCGCACCCAACGCGCGCCCCGCGGATCGGACTTCAAAAAGTTCTGGTGCAGGATGTCCAAGCAGGTCGAGGCGATCGGCAGTTCGTGCTGACGCGACTGGTCGAGAAATCGCTGTTGCAGTTGGGGATCGTTCAGCGGGATCCGGTCCGGGCGGCGTCCCAGGTTGATTTCCAAGCCGTCGAAGCCCAAGCGTTTCGCCAGGCCGACCGCCTCGGGACGCGGAGTGTGGTGTCGGAAATAGTGGATTCCCAGCAAGTCCCAGTCCGTCACGCCGATCTGCAACCAGCCCTCGGCCAGCCTGGCAGGCCCTCGGGCCGCCGCGCCAGCTGCCACCCAGGCCGCAGCCGAACCCATCAAAAACTGTCGTCGTCGCATGCTCCACCTCCCTTCGTTTCTCGCGAATCCAAGCCCGAAATAGGGCTCGGAGCCGCCTTGCCGCCCGAGCACGGCGGCTATGGTGAAAACCCCGCGGGATTCCTCCATCCCCGGTTCGCCCCGCTTTCAGCCGCTGGGTAACTCGGACATCGTCTCCGTCGTGGGACCGGCCGCAATCGCCGGGAACTCGAGAAAAAACGTGCTGCCCTCGTTCGGCGTGCTCTCCACCCGGATCTCGCCCCGATGCTCCTTCAGGATCTTCTGGCTGACCGGCAAACCCAACCCCGTCCCGCGACTCCCTTTCCGCGATTCGAACACTGAAAAAATCCGCCGGATCTCCTCCTCCGGTATCCCCTCGCCGTTGTCCTGTACCGCCACCACCGCCACTTGCCGCGGCTGGTCGTAATCCGTCCAAACCTGCACGCAGCCGTCCCCCGACTTCTCGCAGGCATCGATCGCATTGGTCACCACGTTCAAAATCGCGCGATGCAACGCCTCCGGATCAAACGTCCATAACGGCAATCCTTCGGCCGGCTGCCACAGCAGCCGCACGTCCGCATCCGCCGCTCGAACCTCCATCAATTCGATCACATCGGCCACCACACGATTCAAGTCGGCCGCTATCCGCTCCGGCTGCCGCTCCTTGCTGAACGTCAGCATGTCCATCACCAAGTTCGAGATCTTCTCCTGGTTCTTATCCACAATCGACCAACCCTTGCGGACCAGATCCGTATTGGAGAGCTTCAGCCCCTCTTCGATCAGATAACTGCCACCGCGAATGCCCTGCAGGATGTTCTTGACGTGATGCGACAAGGTGGCGATCGTCTGCCCGACCGCCGCCAAACGCTCCGCTTGGACCATCGCCGAATAGTACGAGGTGTCCTCGACCGCCAGCGCTGCCTGATGCGCGATCGCGATCATCAGCTTGAGATGCTCGTTGGTAAACCGGTTAATCTGACGATTTTGGATCATCTGTCCCGGGGGAGTGTAGGTATCGATATAAATGATCCCCACGGTGTCGTAGCGGCCCTGCATCGGCACGCAGATGGCCTCTCGTACCCCCATTTTCAGGATACTTGCTCCCGTGTCCCAGCGTTCATCGGTTTTGGCATCGCTGGTCAGCACGCCCTCGCGATGTTCGAGCACGTAGTCGAGGATTGTCTGGCTGATCCGCATTTTTTCCGCATCGCGGGCAGCGCGGCGATGGCGAAAGACCTTGGGGGTCAACTCTTCGGACTCGCGATCGATCAGCATGATGCAGCCGCGATCGGTTTCGACCCATTCGAAGATGAACTCCATGATCCGCTGCAGCAGTTGATCGATATCCAGGGTATGACTGGCGGCCAGAGCGGTCTGGTACATGATCTGCAGGTTGCTGCGGGTGCGAGCCAACCAGGGGCTGGTGGCCGGATCGGTTTCACAGACGATGCGGCTGCCTTCTTCCTGGCTGATCGAAGACACGATACGCGAGCCTTCGGCGGGCCGGTTACGATCGATGATGGCCACTTCTTCCAGCAGATCGATCGACGAGCGATCTTCGTTTCCGGTGAAGATCAGCAGGGTGCGGCCGAATTGGACGCGATCCCCCGATCGCAGGATCCGTTCCTGCACGGACTGGCCGTTGACGTAGGTGCCGTTGGAGCTTTTCAGGTCGACCAGTGAGGGTCCTTGCTCGGTGTGTGCGATCTGGGCATGTCGTCGTGAGACTTCGGAATCCTGCAACTGGATGGTATTGCTGGCGTCGCGACCGACGCTGAGCACGGCGGCATCCAAGGGGAACCGCTTTCCCTGATCATGTCCGTGGATAACAAACAGCGAGGCCATGCTGCCGCCTTGCACACCTGGGGGGGGGCTTGGTTCGCCCACGACACCTGGGCCAAGGAATTCTGTCGCCGATCTCGCCGGAGCCGGGCCCACCCGGGGCCCGGGGGGCCCGGCAGGCGGGTGGGACGCGACCGCGAAGCCTTGGCCGGTGCTAAGTTTCTGCGGAGGAACTCAACAACCGTTCGATTGTACGGATTAGCGGCGCGAAATGATAGGGTTTGGACATGATCCGATCCCGTGGCAGATCCTGCTCGTATTGAACGGCTCGGCCCAACACCACCAAGCGGCTGTGATGCTCGCGGGACTGGCTCTGATACTCGCGGCAGATCTGGTCGTCGTCGGCGGCGGCGGCTTCCACATCCAAGACGATGACCCCGGGGTGGTATTGGCGAGCCATTTCGACGCCTTGGCGGGCTTCGGCGGCCTCCAGCGTCGAAACCCCTCTCATGCGGAGTGCGGTACTGAGCACTTCGCGGGTATCTGCGGAACCATCGACAATCAACACCTGACGATGGGGCGGGTTGGGCGAAGGGGAAATCACCGGACTCGCACCTCCCTGTGCGTGGTGGTAGCATCCCGCGGACCGCAGCCTGTTGGGTCGGTTGCCGAACGGGCGTGGTGGCGGGGGACTTTTTCGAGGCGTGTTGTGTGCGGACATCCTTGTCCTGTGAGGCAGGTCGGAAGGATAGCGATTCGGGCGTGGTGTGTCAAAAGCGAATTCTGCTATTCGATCCAGCCCCCCCGCTGGGGGCCACCCCGTGTCAGTGTCAACACCTCGGGACCCTCGTTCCCCATCAAGATCGTATGCTCGAACTGGGCCGACAAGCGGCCGTCCCGCGTCCGCACCGTCCAACCGTCGCGAGCGTCCTGGACCCCATCACAGACCCCGGCGTTGATCATCGGTTCGATGGTGAACGTGACCCCGGGCGCCAAGCGTTGGCGCCGGCCTTCCGGCGTGGGCACGTGCGAGATCGTCGGATCCTGATGAAAACGCCGTCCCACGCCATGACCGACATAATCCCGCACCACCGAGTAGCCGCGCTGGTGCGCGATCTGCACCACGGCTGCGCCGATATCGGCCACGCGGCAATTCGGTTTGAGCACATCGATGGCTGCCCACAAGCAGTCGAAAGCGCACTGCACCAAATCGCGAGCCTCCGCAGAAACCTCCCCGATCAGAAAAGTCTCGGACTGGTCCCCGTGCCAGCCCTGGACGATCGTCGTCAGGTCGACATTGACGATATCCCCCTCTTTCAGCACATACGGTCCGGGGATTCCATGACAGATCACCTCATTGACGCTGGTGCAGCAGCTCTTGGGAAAGCCCTGGTAATTCAGGCAGGCGGGGACATGGCCGTGGTCCAGGGTGTACTCGCGCACCAGTTCATCCAGGCGTCCGGTGGTGATCCCGGGTTGCACGTGGGGTCGGATGAAGTCCATCAGTTCGGCGTTAAAGCGACCGGCGGCTCGCATGGCCTGGCGTTTCGCTTTTTCCAGTTCGCGGCGTCGTCGATTCATCAACATGGGATGGTTCGAGCTTGGAGGTTCACTTCGGAAGGAACGGGATAGGAGCAGCTCACGTCTGGTAAAAGCATAGCGTAACGGGCCCGAATGCGGTAGGGTATTAGAGACTTCGGGATTCCTGAGCGGCGAAGATGGCCGCATCAGGTGGCATCCGCTTCGTCAGAAAAGGGGGGGGCACATGACTCGGGTCGGCGGCGGTGCCGACTCGTTCCGGGGCACGGGCAGCCGTGTGTCGGATGGGATTTTCGAAATCGGTTGGGCTTTTGAAGAAGATTGGGAAAAGCGACTTATGAATTGCCGCGGAGTACGAGGCGCGACCACGGCCGACTCCAACACGCGTGACGCGATCCTGTGCGCCACCCGGCAGATGTTGGCGCTGCTGATCCGGTTGAATGAGATCGAGGTGGAGGATGTGGGCAGCGCGATATTCACGGTGACGCGGGACCTGGACGCCGAGTTTCCGGCGCTGGCGGCTCGCCAGTTGGGCTGGATTGACGTGCCGTTGTTGTGCAGTTACGAGATCGCGGTGCCCGACTCGCTGCAGCGCTGTATTCGGGTGCTGGTGAACTGGAACACGGACAAGAGGCAGAAGGAGGTCCGGCACGTCTACATCAAGGACGCGAACAAGCTGCGTCCGGATCTGTGCCAGCTGCCCACGGTAGATTTCCAGGAGTTGGAGACTTGGATTGCCGAATACATCCAACACCATCATGTGCAAACGTGAGCATTTTCGTCAGGCGTGCGCTCGGCCCGGCCGATGTCAGCAGGCCCGCACCGGTTCCGGTTCTTCTTCTCCTTCATTGACGGTTTTGCGGGCCGTTGGTAAACTCACCCGTTCGACCTGCCGCGGGAGCCGCTGACCCGCGTCCAGTTTGGGGCCCTTCCGATCCGCTCCCGTCGGTGAGCCGTTCGGCCGCGCGGTTGCTGCCGCGACTTCCCTGAGCTGGCGGGCCGAGGCAGTCAACCCGCGGATAGTGACAGAAAAAACTCTCCGCCGTCCGCGCCGGATTCGTTCGGCGACGGGGCGGCGTAATCCACGTTCGACACTTTTTTTCGCTTCGAAGGGACGCTACTCATGGCAAAGAAGAATTCCAAGGTGAAGATGGTCTACTATTTCGGCCAGACCCGAACCGACGGCAAGGACGCGGACAAGTTCTTGTTGGGCGGCAAGGGCAAGAACTTGGCCGAGATGACGGAGATCGGCCTTCCGGTTCCCCCCGGATTTACCGTCACCACCGAGTGCTGCAACCAGTATTACCAAAACGGCCGCAAGTTGCCCGAGGGGCTGATGGACGAGATCCATGAGAATGTGGCCCTGCTGGAAAAGGAGATGGGCAAGAAGTTCGGTGACGAGGAGAACCCGTTGCTGGTCTCCGTTCGTTCCGGTGCGGCCGCCTCGATGCCCGGGATGATGAACACGATCCTGAACTTGGGCATGAACGACAAATCGGTGGTCGGTTTGGCCAAGTCCAGCGACAACGAGCGGTTCGCTTACGATTTGTACCGCCGCTTGATCAATATGTTCGGCGACGTGGTGATGGGCGTTGATCACGAGCACTTCGAGGAAGCGTTCAACGACATCAAGGCCGAATACGGGGTGACGCTCGACACGGACGTGCCGGCCGAGGGTCTGAAGGAGCTGTGCAAGGCTTACAAGGCGGTTTACAAGCAGCACACGGGCGAAGCGTTCCCTCAGGACCCGCTGAAGCAGCTGCTGCGGGCGGTCGAAGCGGTCTTTCGCAGTTGGAACACGCCCCGCGCGGTCCGTTACCGCGAAGTGGAAGGGATCCGCGGTTTGTTGGGTACGGCGGTGAACATCCAGTCGATGGCCTACGGCAACACCGGCGAGAACTCGGGCACCGGCGTGGCTTTCACCCGCAACCCGTCGACGGGCCAGAACAAGTTCTTCGGCGAATTCCTGATCAACGCCCAGGGCGAGGACGTGGTGTCCGGGATCCGCACGCCCCTGGCCGTCGCCGAAATGCCCAAGTGGAAGACCAAGGAATTCCCCACCTTGGGCAAGGACTGCCACAAGCAGTTGCTGGACATCAAGGACACCCTGGAGGACCATTACCGGGACGTGCAGGACATCGAATTCACGATCGAAAACGGTCATCTGTACATGCTGCAGACGCGGACGGGCAAGCGGACGGGGAACGCCGCGGTGAAGATCGCCTGCGATATGGTCCGCGAGAAGCTGATCGACGAGGCGACGGCGTTGAAGCGCATCCCGGCCAACGACCTGACCCAGCTGCTGCTGCCCAGCTTTGATCCGCAGGCGAAGAAGACGGCCGACGTGCTGGCGACCGGCCTGCCCGCTTCGCCCGGCGCTGCTGTCGGCAAGTTGGCTTTCACGGCGGATGAAGCGGTCCGGCGGACTCAGGATGGGGAAGCGGTCCTGCTGGTTCGCAAAGAGACCAGCCCGGAAGACATCGACGGCATGCACAGCGCCGTGGGGATCCTGACCAGCACCGGGGGCATGACCAGCCACGCGGCGGTGGTCGCTCGTGGTTGGGGACGCTGCTGTGTGGCCGGTGCCGGCGAAATCCAGATCGACGAGAAGGCTCGCAAGATCCGGGTCAACGGCAAGACGTTCTCGGCCAAGGATACCTTGTCGATCGACGGCTCGGACGGCAAGGTGATGGCGGGCTCGGTGGACACGATCGAGCCCACGCTGTCCGGTGACTTTGCCAAGATCATGAAGTGGGCGGACCAGCACCGGACGCTCCGCATCCGCACCAACGCGGACACGCCGGAGGATGCCCAGCGGGCGCGCGGCTTCGGTGCCGAAGGCATCGGGCTGTGCCGCACGGAACACATGTTCTTCGAGGGCGAACGGATCACGGCCATGCGAGAAATGATCCTGGCGGACAACGAGGAAAGCCGCCGGACCGCTTTGGCCAAATTGCTGCCGTACCAGCGCGAGGACTTCATCGGCATCTTCACCGCCATGAAGGGCTTGCCGGTCACTATCCGTTTGCTGGACCCGCCGCTGCACGAGTTCCTGCCGCACGACCGCAAGGCCCAGCAGGAATTGGCCGACAAGCTGGGCGTCAAGCCGGCTCTGATCAAGGCTCGCGTGAGCCAGTTGCACGAGGCCAACCCGATGCTCGGACACCGTGGCTGCCGCCTGTGCGTGACCTACCCCGAAATCCTGGAGATGCAGGTCACGGCGATTGTCGAAGCCGCGATCCAATGCAAACGCGACCGGATCGATGCCAAACCGGAAATCATGGTGCCCCTGGTGGGCACGGCCGAAGAACTGCGGT
>SLMF01000440.1 GCA_007133715.1 Planctomycetaceae bacterium | reverse complement strand
GGTTGGGCATTCCTGCCCGACGATCCCCATGGTTGATCCGCAGTGAGGGATTCGTAATCAGTACGACGTTCTTGTTGATGATCCTACGTCCGTCGGGCAGGAATGCCCAACCTACGGGGAGGCGCAGCAAGCAACTTCCGGCCCGGGTGGCCTATCAATTGTGATCTGCGGCACTAGGAACGCAAATCGCTATTGACGGTAAACCAACCTGGAGTGGTTTTTGACACCAGAAGGGGAACTGGGCGATTGTGCCTTGACGTTCCGTGCGGGGGCGGTCAGAATTTTGGGTTTGCCGCGGGATGATGGTTCTTGGGAAGAGTGTCGTCGTATGCAGTGCTATCTGGACCTGTTGAAACACATTCTGGATGCGGGGGTTCAGAAATGGGATCGAACCGGAACGGGTACGACCAGTGTCTTCGGCTACCAAATGCGGGTGGATCTTTCGGCCGGGTTTCCGCTCCTGACGACCAAGAAGCTGCATGTACGGTCGATTATCCACGAGCTATTATGGTTCTTGCGAGGGGACACCAATATCCAATATTTGCGGGATAATCGGGTCTCGATTTGGGATGAATGGGCGGATGCGAGCGGGGATTTGGGCCCCATTTATGGGCGTCAGTGGCGCAGTTGGCCATGCCCTGACGGGGGGCAGGTTGACCAGTTGGCGGAGGTTGTCGAACACATCCGCACGGATCCGGATTCCCGGCGTTTGATCGTGAGCGCCTGGAACGTGGGTGAGTTGCCGCAGATGCGTTTGCCGCCCTGCCATGTGCTGTTCCAGTTTTACGTTGCACAGGGCCGCTTATCGTGCCAGTTGTACCAGCGCAGCGCGGATGTTTTTCTGGGCGTGCCGTTCAATATCGCCTCGTACGCGTTGCTGACTCGGATGATTGCTCAGGTCACGGGTTGGGCACCTGGCGAGTTCGTGCACACGTTTGGTGACGCCCACTTGTATACCAACCATCTCGAGCAAGCGCGGCTGCAGTTACAGCGGGAGCCGCGGGCACTGCCCACTTTGCATATCAACCCGGAGGTGCGTTGTCTATTCGATTTTTGCTACGAGGACTTCCGTTTGGAAGGTTATGACCCGCATCCCCATATTGCTGCCCCTGTGGCTGTGTGAGAGGTGGTCAAGGAATAGGGAATGAGGATTTCGGTAATCGTCGCCATGTCGGAGAATCGGGTGATTGGTAGGTGCGGGCAGTTGCCCTGGCATTTGTCGGCGGATCTGCGACGTTTCAAACGATTGACGATGGGGCATCATTTGTTGATGGGTCGCCGAACATTTGAATCGATCGGCCGCCCCCTGCCGGGGCGGGTTTCGGTAGTGCTTTCTCGCCAGCCGGGGCTCGCGATTCCCGCCGTGGTCTTTTCGCCCTCGGTGGAACAGGCCCTCCGGGTGGCGGAGGAGGATGAGGAACTGTTCGTGATCGGGGGCGGCGACGTCTATCGGCAGATGCTGCCCCGAGCGGATCGGCTGTACGTGACGCAGGTGCATGCCCGGGTGACGGGCGATGTCACCTTTCCACAGCTCCCTGAAGACCAGTGGGTACTTCGGGAGCAATCGCCCCGCTATGCGGCCGATGAGCGGAACGACCACCCCTACACGTTTCTCCAGTACGCGCGGAAACGGGCCTCGTGACGCAACGGGTTTCGCGATCTGCCGAGATCACGAGGAGGAGTTTCCGTCTGCGGCGATTCTGTGATGGGGGTTTGATCAGGCGATTTCCAGGGGGAACGGCAGGACTTCGGCCAGTTCCGAAGCCCCGAAGGCAAGCATCACGAGTCGATCGAACCCCAACGCCACCCCCGTACAGGGAGGAAGGCCGCTTTCCATCGCGGCCAGCAGGCGGCTTTCCGACGGCAGCGTCATTTTGCCCGCCAAAGCTCGCTGCCGATTCACGGCCTCGTTCCTCCGCCGCAGTTCCTCGGCTTCAAGCAACTCGTGATATCCGTTGGCTAATTCGATGCCCTCGACGTACAGTTCGAAGCGTTCCGCTACCGGGGGGCTATCCGGGCGAATCCGCGCCAAGGCCGCTTGGCTAGGTGGGTAGTCACACAAGATGGTAGGTTGACCACGCCCCAGATGCGGCTCGATGCAATCGACCAGCAGCAAATCGAGCCAGCCGTCGCGGTCCTGCAAATCCTGCCCCGCCGGAATCACCACGCCGTGTTGGCGCGCGGCTGCCGCCAATTCTTCACAACTAGCTTGGAATGGGTCCACACCCACCCCAAGTTGAAACGCATGCCGATACGCGAGCCGTTCGGCAGGCCCCTTTTTCAACAGCGTCTCGGCCAACTGCGAAAGCAGCCGGATTCCTCCGTCCCGTCCTTGGCCCACGGCGTACCATTCGACCAGGGTGAACTCGGGATTGTGCAACCGGCCGCGTTCGCCCCCACGGAAGGCATGGGTTATTTGGTAAATCGAGGGGAATCCGGCGGCGAGCAGCCGTTTCATCGCGAATTCGGGCGACGTCTGCAGCCACATTGTCCGCACCTTGCCTGCTTGACACCGGGCCGAAGACAACACGACAGGGAGGGGGTCCAGGTGGAGGTCGATTACCACATCGGCCGACAGCAACGGCGTTTCGACTTCGAGAAAACCGCGTTCGTCGAAGAACTGTCGAACCCGGCGCAGCATGACCGCGCGGAACCGCAGGGCTTCCAGAGAGGCAGACGGAGCGAAATCCGGGCGGGGCGTGTCAGCTGCTGACCCGTTCGACATAGGCACCCGTCCGCGTATCCACCTTGACAATATTGCCGATGTTGATGAACGACGGACACAGGATCTCCGCCCCCGTCTCGACCTTGACCGGCTTGGTGACATTCGTCGCCGTGTCACCCTTGACACCCGGCTCGCAATACTCCACCTTCAGTTCAACATGGTTCGGCGGCGAAAGGATAATGGGATTGTTATTGAACAAGGTCATCGAACAGACCATACCCTCTTTCAGGTATTTCCAATTGTCATCAACCTGTTCGGAACTCAGTTCGTACTGTTCGAAGGTCTTGTTGTCCATGAACACGAACGTATCGGCATGGCGGTACAGGTACTGAACGTCGATTTCTTCGACGTCGGC
The DNA here is from genome assembly GCA_007133715.1 of Planctomycetaceae bacterium. Taxonomy (GTDB): domain Bacteria; phylum Planctomycetota; class Planctomycetia; order Pirellulales; family Pirellulaceae; genus SLMF01. The sequence continues at coordinate 5,697 of SLMF01000440.1, read as the reverse complement.
GGATTCCAAGGAGTCCCCCCCCTTGTAGGTCCTGTCCAGGACGGTACCGCGGAGCAGGTTGCGCAATTTGCACTTGTACAGCGCGTTGCCCTTTCCTGGTTTCACGAAGTTCATTTCGATCATCAGGTACGGCTCGCCGTCAATCTGTACCTTGAGCCCCTTCCGGAAATCACTGGTTTTGTACGTAGCCACGCTAGTTGTTCCCTACTTTCGATAGCCTTGAATGGTGGTTCCCGTCGATAGATTCAACGAGACGATGCTGCCCTTCCCTTTGCGACCCGCCATGTTGTCAGCTTATTCCGCCACGAACCGCAGTCCCTCGACCACAGCCGGAAGCCGCGAACTGGACCGAACTGCGACGGAGTCCCGCGATTGGCAAACTCAACTGAAGACGGCCATTCGGGACCCTCACCAGCTATGTCACGAGCTACGGTTGCCTGCAAGTCAGGCGGATGCTGCTGTTCGGGCCAGCCGACATCACCCGCTGTTAGTACCTTGGAGCTATCTGGGCCGCATCCGCAATGGCGATCCTAACGACCCGCTATTACGACAAATCCTGCCGGTTGACGAAGAGTTGTCCGATGTTGCCGGTTTTTCGTCCGATCCAGTGGGTGACAACTCCTCAAAAAGGACTGCCGTGCTGCTCCAGAAGTACTCTGGACGGGCCTTGATGATAACCGCCGGAGCGTGTGCCGTCCATTGCCGCTTTTGTTTTCGTCGCCATTTCGCCTTTCGGGACAGTTTGGCAGCCCCCGCATATTGGCAGTTGGCCCTGGATGCCATCGCCAACGATCCGTTGCTGGAGGAGATTGTGCTCAGCGGCGGCGACCCGTTGGTATTGCCGGATCACCAATTGGCGGAGCTACTCGAGCAGCTCGATGTGATTCCTCACCTGAAAAGGGTGCGTATCCACACGCGGTTACCGATCATGATACCGCAGCGCGTGACGGACGAATTTCTGGATCGTCTCAGCGGCTTGCGGCTCGCCGCGGTGGTCGTGGTTCACAGCAATCACCCCCACGAATTGGACGCAAACGTTTGCGAGGCCCTGATTTCGCTGGTCCAGCGCGGGATTCTGGTCTTCAATCAGAGCGTACTTTTGCGGGGTGTCAATGACGATTTGGCGACCTTGGCGGCTTTGTCCCAACGGTTATTGGAGTGTCGGGTTGTGCCCTATTACCTGCATCAACTGGACCGTGTTGCTGGAGCGGCCCATTTCGAGGTGCCGACAGCAAGAGGCAGGCATTTGATCGCGCAGCTCCGGGAGGCTCTTCCTGGTTATGCGGTCCCCCGTTATGTACGGGAGATTGCGGGCGAAGCTTCGAAAACGGTGCTGGCCTGAATCGTTTCGGCTCCGCCCGTGATCGACTGGAAACAGCAATTGCGGTGATTCTGGGCAGCTTTACAGCGGTTCGGGCAGCCAGGAGCCCGTCTGCTCCAAAACGTAATCCAGCAGATCGAGTCGGATCAGACGGTCCTCGCCGGACCGCGAGTTGGCCACCACCCGTGCGAATCCCTCGACTTTCTGGGTATAATAGCTGGCCTCTTGCGGGTAAAAACCGGCTTCCAATCGCACCGATTCCCGTTCCGCGCGCAAGCGATCATCAAAGGGTGAGTCGTACACGCGAGCTTCTTTGCCCGGTCCGGTCGAGACTACGGTGATGTCTTCGGTGCTGGTGACCGTCACCTTGTATCCGGGGCCTTTCAAAACCGCGGTTTTCGGTGTCAGATCCACTTGATCCTCGGGCGAGAAGCCCACGATTGTGGCGGAATCCTTGCCCAGGCCCCCGTCAAATCTCACATCGGTCACTTCCTGGGCGGGGAAGGTTTGCGTTTCGTCGTTCAAGCGGATCGTATGGGTCGTAACGCCAGCCTGGAACTCGAAACGATCCGCGGCGTTCGTGCCTCGCACCACGACCCGATAGCCCTCGCGTGTGATGCTCTGCGCCACTTCAGGGGGGGCGGGGTTGTCAAGCTCCCCAGCCTCTATCTGCGCGTCTTTTTCAATCTGTTGGATCAACTCATTCCATGGTTCCGACCCGGGTGGCTGGACCGATGTGGTCATCAGAGCGGTATAGAAGAACTCGGGACGCAGCCCCAGGTGTCGGAAGTGGAGATCCAGGCGCGCTTCGCCTCGGGACAGCTCAATCTCTTCATACTCATTCTTGTCATGCGCGTGCAGGCGGGACTCGTCAGTTTCTTGAAACAGGGCCGCCGGCTGCCGCTGCTCCACCCGATACGTGCCTTCCGGAAGGTCGCGGAATTCATACCAACCATGTTGGTCGGTCCAGGTCTGCTGGGTTTCTCCCTCCGCATTCTCCAAAGTGATCAGCACCCCCGGGTATCCTTCCCCGTAATCCGGGGTGTAATTGTGATTGGTATCGGCGTAGACGATACCCGACAACAGGCCCGTTTCGGCGGGTTCTTCCGCCCCGATGATGACCCCCGTGGCATCCAATTGGCCGGCTTCGACATTCGTCAGGTTGCTCAACTGCACGGAGAACGATTTCGTTTGCTCGGGGGGGGTGTTACCAAAAACAGGGACCACGATGGTTCGAAGGGTGGTGCCCGGCTCGAATACCAGGGTGCCACTGACGGCTTCATAGTCACCGTTTGCGACGGTGGCCGTACCATCGACCGTGGTAAAGTCAGCGCGTATTTCTTGGGGGCTGGGGTTGGACAACTGGACGACGAATTCGAAATCCGCCCGCTGGCCTGCCAGTAATTCTTGGGTGACATCCTGGACATCGATTGTGGGGCGTTCGAAGAAGTTGATCAGGCCATCGGTTTCGTCTTCCCCCGGCACCGGTTCGGGATCGACAAGGATCAGATCTTCGTTGAGGCGGACGTAGGTCAGGTCCAGACGCGTACTTTGGCCAGGTTGGGCGTTTCCGGTAGTATCGAATTCGATGTTCAGCAGACTTCCGGCGGCGGTGTCGAGTGCGTCAGCGCGGTAAAGCCAGACAATCAGGGTGCCCGTTGCCTCGTCAAGATTGGTGACCAGTTCGGTGGCATCGTCGGTCCAGACACTCCCCGGTCGCACATTTCCCAGGTCCAAGTCCAACAGGTCGGTATCGTAGGCCAAGTGGATTTCGGCGCCTCGCAGACTCCAGGCGTCATCGATATTGACTCGGGCGGTGAATTGGCTTTCCACCGTGGCGACGTCGGCATCGGGGATGTCGACGCGGACAACGGGCAAATCTGCGACCGTGGCGCTCAGCATGCAGCGGGCTTCCAGTCGCTCGAAACCGACCTGACGACGATGTCGCGACATCTTCATTTTTCCTCGGATGGAAACGGATTGGGCTTGGCAACGATCCGCATGACCCGTGAAACGGGTTGAGGATCGGGATAATTACTTCCGGAGCCGACTTTCAGCAAGATCAGTTCCTGTGGCGTTGTCGTGTCCGCGGCGCGGTGGGACGGCGACGAATGGGGGGAACGGTTTGATCGTGGTGGCGTGTGAAGCGGCACGGATCAGGCACACCCTACGGATCTTTCCGTTCGGATCTCTTTTCGAACCGGGACCGGGGATGGGGATCAGTATTTCGTGGCAGCATTGCCAGCTTGCTCGAAAAAAAATTGGGAAAATTCCTGGGATTCCGATTTTTAATTTCAGGGGGCAAACTCCGACGGTACCGATTCGACGTGAGCGGAGAGTTAGCCGTTCCTCTCGCGTAACCGGTTCATCTTCTCACAAGATGTGCGGGATATCGGGGCGGTGCGCCCGGCCGGCGCTTCACGGGCCCGGTGGGGGGGGCTCAAATCGAACGGCACCTCCTGCGCGAAATTTCAGGCAAAATCGGAACGCCGGAACAAAAATCCGACCTTGCTCGACCAAGAAGTGTAAAGTGTTACAAAGGAGTTCGTAGGAATTACACACTTGACTTCCTGACAAAGCGTCCCCCACCTGCCTCGAATCAGAGAAGAAGCGGGTTTTTTCGGTGCTGGCGTGCCAAGGCACACCGTTTGCGTCAGCTGAATTGTTCGGCAAGGATGAAGCCCGTGGAGACAGGAGGTCAGCCCTTAAGACACACCGTTGTATGAATGAAGGAATGCATCATGCGTCGCGACCGTCGCTCAGAAAACAAAAGAAAACGTGCATCGTTCTTGGGGTTGGGTATTGGCCAGCCGCGGCGGCTGTCCGGTTTCCGTTCCCAGCGGACCCTCGGTTGGGAACAGTTGGAGGATCGCGTGCTGCTGGCGGGCGACCTGCACCTCACGGCCTTGACGCCCACCGCCAGCGGTTTCGTGGCCGAGTTCAACCAGGCGATCGATACCAGCGTGTTGAATCTGTACGATTCGGCAGGCGGGATTCTGGGCGAAGCGGATCTCTCGCTGGTCGGTGATTCCACCGGCCCGATCCAAGGTTCTGCCCTGGTCGAGGGCAACCATCTCCGGTTCATTGCCTCGGGAGGGGTGTTGGCCGAAGACACCTACACCGTGCGGCTGCGAAGTGCGGAGAATGGAATCCGGGCACTCGACGGGCACTCGCTGCTGGACGGCGAGTTCACCGGCACGTTCCCCACGGGCGATGGCGTTCCGGGCGGTGATTTCGAATTCACCTTCGTGGCCGCTCCCGAATCGGTGGTCGTCAGTATCCCCGATCTGGCTCGTGGACCCCAACAGGCGGTGAATGTTCCCGTAGCAAGGGATGGCCAGCCGGTCGAAGAAGGATTGCCGATCACCATCAACAACGCAGCCGGTGTCACTTCGCTGCTGTTGCACCTGCATTACGACCCGAATCTGATGACGATCGAGGACGTGATGCGGGGTGTGGACGCGCCGGAGGACAGTCCGGTCGTGGCGAATCTGGAAACTCCGGGGCATGCCATCATTTCCTGGTTCTCGATCGAACCGTTGGAGGAAGGTGCTGCCAGTCTCATCTCCCTGAGGGCGTCGGTACCGGAGGGCGCGGCCTATGGCGCGGCCCAGGCCCTGCGCATCACGCATCTGGAAGTCAATGCGGGTGATCTGGCTGCGACGGCAGATGAAGCCGTACATGTGGTGGCCTTTCCCGGCGATACCACTCGCAACGAACGTTACGACGTCGAGGACGCTCGCCTGATCGCACGCGTCGGTGTCGGACTGGATACCGGCTTTGCCGTCTATCCGCCTCATGCCACCGACCCGGCGGAAGTCCGCATGCTGTACCCGACGATCGACCCGGTGATCATCGGCGATGTTACGGGCGACGGGACCTTGAGCGCCCTGGACGCGAGCGACGTGCTGCGCAACGTGGTCGAATTGTCCACCCCAGGCATCCCCGCCCTGCCAGACAACCAGCAGTCGCTGGAAATCCAACTCTCCACGAACACCGTTCCCGAAAATCAACCCGCCGGCACGGTGGTGGGCATGCTGTCGACGGTCGATCCCGACGTAGGCGACGTGCACACCTACAGCCTGGTGGCCGGCGAAGGCGACGATGACAACCACCTGTTCGAGATCGTCGACGATGAATTGCGAACTGCCGCCGTGCTGGACTTCGACGCACAGAGCACGCATCAGATCCGCGTCCGCAGCACCGACGAAGGCGGCCTGTGGGTCGAGCAGGTCCTGGTAATCGAGGTGTTGCGCGTCAACCAGGCGCCGACGGACATCTCCCTGACCCCTCACAGCGTCTCGCAGACCGCACCCGTCGGGACGGTTGTCGGCCAATTGAGTACGGAAGATCCGGATGTCGATGATACGCACACC